>JBIKVM010000167.1:0-6470 GCA_044356825.1 Limisphaerales bacterium | reverse complement strand
TCGGCCTCGCGCTCGACCAGAAGATCCAGTCGGGCCTCTTCGGCGGACGCTGGAACCCCATCCACACCATGCTCGCGACCGGCACGGACGCGGCGGCGGGCAATCAGGACGTGGGCGCCTATCTGCGCTATGCCGACGATTCGATCAACATGCCCTGCCAGGCTTCGACACAGTGGGACGCGCTCGCGCACATCTTCCTCGATGACAAGATGTGGAATGGCTATCCGGCGACGCTGGTCGATGCCAAGGGCGCGCGCAAGAACGGGATCGAGAACTATCGCGACCGCTGCGTGGGCCGTGGGGTGCTGCTCGATGTCGCGCGCTGGAAGGGGGTCGAGATGCTCCCGCTCGGCTATGCGATCACCAACGCCGACCTCGACGCCTGCGCCGCCGCGCAGGGGGTGGAGATCCGCAAGGGCGATTTCGTCATCGTCCGGACGGGGCATCAGGAATCGTGCCTGCGGCGCGGTGACTGGACAGGATATGCCGGCGGCGACGCGCCGGGGCTTGGCTTCGAGACCTGCTACTGGATCCGGCAGAAGGATATCGCGGCCATCTGCGCCGACACCTGGGGCTGCGAGGTGCGCCCGAACGAGACGACCGAGGCCAACCAGCCCTGGCACTGGGTCGTGATCCCGGCCATCGGGATCGCGATGGGCGAGATCTACTATGTCAAGGAACTGGCCGAGGATTGCGCGGCGGACGGGGTCTATGAATTCTTCTTCTGCGCGCCGCCCCTGAACCTGCCCGGAGGGGCGGGATCGCCCGCCAACCCGCAGGCGATCAAGTAAGGGGGCGGGCGGGCACGACAGCGGTCTGCGCCAGAAATTCCCGCTCGCGCGGGTGGGCGGTGCCGTCGTCCCGCCCACCCCCCGAAACGATCCAAGACCCGAGGGTGCGGCCGACGCCATGCGCCAGTGCTGCCGCCGCGTGGCGTTCGGCCGAATAGGCGCGCAAGGCAGGGACCGGCTCGGCCTGCCCGAGGTGGCGGGCGAGAGCCTCGGCATCCGCGGCGGCCTTGGTGACGCCCATCCCGACATGGGGCCGCGCGACCGAGGCCGCATCGCCGGCAAGCGCGATCCGTCCCCGGGCGAAGACCGGCGCGAGATGGTCGTAGATCGGGGTGAAGAAGGGTCGCTCGGCGTGTTCGAGGATCTCGACGAAGGGCCGCGCCAGACGCGCGCGCGCGGACTCCATCATCGCCCCGAGCACCTCGTCGCGGATCAGGGGGGGCGGGATCGTCATGTCGTGGCGGCGGCCCTCGGCGTCGGTCAGCATGTCGTCGAGCGCCTCGGGCCCAACGGGCAGATACCACACGAGGTTCAGCCGCCGGTGGCCGGGGCGCAGGTCGTTGTCGGGGCCCGCGATGGGATAGGTCAGGATCTGCGACCCCGCGGGCAGGAAGAAGGCGAAATGCTCGAACACGTCGCGGCGGATGTGCGCGGGCAGGTCCGCCTCGGTGGCAAGCGCGCGCCACACGACATAGCCCGACCATTCGGGCCCCGTTCCGGGTGCCACGGACCCGCGCACCGCCGAGCGGAAACCGTCCGCCCCGATCGCGATGTCGCCCTCGACGACGGCCCCTTCCTCGGTGCGCAAGCGGACCGAGGTGCCCAGATCCTCGACCGCGGCGATGGAATGGCCGAGGCGATAGCTGCCCTCGGGCATCAGGCGGCGGAGCGAGGAATGCACCCTCTCCCAGCTTGTCACGACCTGCGGCAGCGGCATGTCGGCCGTGACGGCGCCCGACATGTCGAAGGCGACGCGCCGCATGACCTGCACGCCGAGATCGGTCGTCTCCGCGCCCGCCGCCTCGATCAGCCGCACGAGCAGATCATGCGTCACGATCCCGGCGCCGCGCCCGGCCAGCTCAGCCCGGGCACGTTCGAGGACGATCACCTCCCACCCCGCACGGCGCAGCATGGCGGCCGCGAAAAGCCCGCCGATCGATCCGCCCGCGATGATTGCCCTGCCGCCCATTCCTGCCCTTTCCGTCGCGCGCGGCAAGGACTCGCCTCGCGTTGTTTATCGTCCTATAAATAGCCTCGGACCCGTATCCGGCACAAGCACAGGAGAGTCGCGATGGATCTGCCCGCCCCCGCCGAAACGCCGGCCGATCTCGCCGGCCGCCCGCACTGGAGCGCCCCCCTTGCAGCCGAAGCCCGCGCGGCGGCGCGCAACGGTCGCGTGGGCAGCACGCTCGTGTCCGAGACCGATCGCTATCGCGTCTGGCTCATCGCGCTCGAACCCGGCGCGCGGCTGGGTTTTCACACCCATGTGCTCGACTATTTCTGGGTCGCGACCTCCGAAGGGCGCGCCCGTTCCCGCCGCCCGGACGGCAGCGTGACCGAGATGGACTATCACACCGGCCTGACGCGCCACATGGCCTTCGGCCCGGGCGAGAGCATGACCCACGATCTCGAGAACATCGGTGAGACGGTGCTGACCTTTACCACCGTCGAGGACAAGCGCAGCGCGAACGCGCCGCTACCACTCTGACCTCACAGGCCGCGCAATCCGTGGAAGCCGCCGCGATGGTAGACGAGCGGGGCGCCATCGCGCCGCTCGAGATCGAGCACCTCGCCCAGCATGATCTCGTGGTCCCCTCCCGCGTAGCGCGCGACGATCCTGCATTCGAGATGAGCCAGCGCGCCGGAGATGAGCGGCACGCCATGCGCCCCCTCGCGAATGGCGATGCCGGCGAACTTGTCCTCGGCCGGACGGGCGAAGTGCAGAGCGAGATCGCGCTGATCCTCGGCGAGGATGCTGACGCCGAAGTGATCGGTCGCGCGAAAGGCCGAGAGCGAAGCCGCGCGCAGCCCGAGCGACCACAACACCAGCGGCGGTTCGAGCGAAACGGTGTTAAAGGACGAGGCCGTGCACCCGACGCGCGCACCGTCCGGGCCGCGCGCGGTCATGATCGTGACGCCCGTCGCAAAGGCACCGAGGACATCGCGGAAGCGTTGCGGTGTCACCTGGGACGCCCCCGAGGGCGATCTGATGTCGTTCAGCGCATTCATCGGGGCCTCCGCACGCATGCTGCGATCCTCAGATAGGGGCTGACAGGCTTTAGGAAAAACAATACTTTCTTTTCGGGCCTATCAGCAAGGATGATAACCATGAATCTGCGCCAGCTTGCCGCCTTCGTCGGGATCTATGAGGAAGGATCGTTCAGCCGAGCGGCCGAACGCCTCGCCGCGACGCAGTCCGGGCTGTCGATGCAGATCCGCAACATGGAGGACAGGCTGGGCCTTCGCCTCTTCGACCGTTCGGCGCGCGGGGTCACCCCAACCGAGGCGGGGCGGCACCTCTATGGGGTTGCGGTCGACATCCTGCACCGCCTCGATGCGGCCGAGACAGATCTGCGCAACCTGTCGGGGCGGGTGTCCGGGCCGCTCGCGGTCGGGCTGATGCCGACCTTCACGCGAGGCGTGCTGGCGCCGGTGCTGTCGGACCTCATCGCGGATCATCCGGACGTGACGCTGCGGGTGATCGAGGGCTATAGCGCGCTGCTTGTCGACATGGTGGCGGCGGCGGAACTCGACTTTGCGGTGGTGCCACACCCGGTGACGCGCGATGGGTTGCGGATCGAACCCTTCGGATGCGACCGCGAGATCCTCGTGACCCGGGCGGGCGGATCGCGCGCCCATCTCGCGCCGGTGGCGCTGGCTGAAATCGCGTCGATGAAACTCGTGCTGCCTCTGCGCGGCAACGCGCGACGCGACAGGCTCGATGCAGCCTTCGCCGAATCGGGTCTCGCGCCCGAGGCGACGCTCGACATGGACGCGATGATCGCGACGCTCGATTTCGTGGCGCGCTCGGATTATGCCACGATCCTGCCCGCGACGATCTGCACGGCCGATCTGGGAGGGGCGGAACGCTGGCTTAACCCGATCGTCGATCCGGCGCTGAGCGTGAACTATGCGCTGATCTCGCCAGCGACGCGCGCGCTCTCGGCAGCAGCGCGGGCCTTTCTTGCCCGACTCCAAACCGCCCATTCCGAGAGCGACGCCCGATGGTCGCGCATCATCGCCGAGGGGCGAGCCGCTCGCGAGGGCCAGCCGGAAAACTGATCGGCATTATCAGAGATCATCATTTCCGTTGAAGTCCATGGCGCGCTATCTCACGCCCATGGCGGCGGAACGGCCGTCTGAAACCCTGCGTGCGAGGTGCCAAGATGAAGGCCGGATTCTTCACCATGCCGATCCACCCGATCGACAAGGACTGGCGCAAGTCCTTGCGCGAGGATCAGGACGCGTTCCTTCTTGCCGATGAACTGGGCTTTGCTGAGGCCTATGTCGGCGAGCATGTCACCGATCTGGCCGAGAACATCACCTCGTCGGCCCTCTTCATCGCCTCGCTTGCCGGGCGGCTCAAGCAGATGCGGATCGGCACGGGCACGGTAAACCTGCCCAACTCGCACCCCGCGCATGTGGCCGGCCAGATCGCGATGCTCGATCACCTGATGGACGGGCGGCTCATCTTCGGGATCTCGCCGGGGGGTCTTTTGTCGGATGCCGAGATCTTCGGCAATCTTGGCAATGACCGCAACGCGATGTTCCTCGAGGCCATCGACATGGTTCTCGCGCTCTGGACGACCGAGGCGCCCTACAATCTCGAAGGGAAGTTCTGGAAGATCACGACCGAGCGCACGCATCTGCCGCAGATCGGGCAGGGGATCGTGGGCAAGCCCCTGCAGCGGCCGCACCCGCCGATCGTCGTCACGGCGGTCGCGCCCTTCTCCAAGGGGGTAACGGCGGCGGCGGCGCGGGGCTGGGATCCGATCAGCGCGAACTTCCTGATGCCCAAATGGGTTGCGACCCACAAGGACAGCTATCTCGAGGGCTGCGCGCAGGGCGGGCGGCCGGGCGATCTGTCGAACTGGCGGGTGGCGAAGTCGATCTTCGTCGCCGATGACCTCGCGACCGCGCGCGCCTATGCCCGCGATCCGCAATCGCCCTATGTCTTCTATTACAAGCAGCTTCTGACGAAGCTCGTGAAGAACGGCCGCGCCAACCTCTTCAAGGAAGACCAGTCGATGCCTGACAGCGAGGTGACGCTCGACTATGTCCTCGACCGCCTGGTGATCTGGGGGACGCCCGACAAGGTCGCGGACGAGGTTGCGGCATTCCGCGACTCGGTCGGCGATTTTGGCACGCTCCTTTATGCCGGGCACGACTGGGCCGATCCGGCGCTGGCGCGACGGTCGATGGTGCTTCTGGCCGAGAAGGTCTTGCCGCGCATCAACGCCCGACCCGCAATGACCGAGGCCGCGGAATGACGACGGGGCACGTTCAGGCGGCTGGCGCGCAGCTGGCGTTCCGCGTCGATGGTGCGGCAGGGAAGCCGTGGCTCTTGCTGTCGAACTCGCTCGCGGCCGATTTGCGCATGTGGGACGACCAGATCGGGCTGCTGACCCGCACACACCGGGTGCTCCGCTATGACACGCGCGGCCACGGCGGATCGGAGGCGCCCGAGGGCGCGTATGACTTCGCGATGCTGGTCGCGGACATGGTCGCGATTCTCGACCATGTCGGCGCGGCGCGGGCCGACGTGATGGGGCTATCGCTTGGCGGGATGACGGCGCTGGGGCTCGGGCTCGGGCATCCGGGGCGCGTCGGGACGCTGATCGTGTGCGACGCGCGCGCCGATGCCCCGGCCCCCTTCGTGGCAAGCTGGGACGACCGGATCGCGGCGGTCCGCGCGGGCGGCATGGCAGCGATCCTCGAAGGGACGCTCGCGCGCTGGTTCACCCCGGCCTGTCCGCCCGCGGTGCGCGAGCGCGCGGCTGCGATGATCCTCGCGACGCCGATCGCGGGCTATGCGGGCTGCGCGGCGGCGCTCAAGGGCCTCGATTACCTGCGCCACCTGCCGCGGATGTCGCGCCCCGTACGCTATCTGGGCGGCGCCGAGGACATGGGCGCCCCGCGCGCGGCGATGGAGGCGATGGCCGCCGCGACGCCCGATGCGCAGGCGGTCTTCCTGCCCGGCCTCGCGCATGTTCCGAACATGGAAGATCCCGCCGCCTTCGAGGCGGCCGTGGCGCCGTGGCTGCGCGACGCGGCGGCGCGGTCATGAGCGGCCCGACCGTCGGCATCGTGGGGCTCGGCATCATGGGGCTGGCCTATGCGCGCAACCTGCGCAAGGCGGGCTTCGATGTGGCGGGCACCGATCCGTCGGCACCGGCGATGGCGGCACTCGCCGAGGCCGGCGGCAGCGCCTTGCCCGACGCCGCGGCGGTTGCAGGGGCTTGCGATGTCGTCCTGCTGGCCCTGCCCTCGGCCGCCGCGCTCCATGCCGTGACCGAGGCGATGGTGCCCGCGCTGCGGCCCGGCCAGATCTTGGCCGAGATGGGCACGCTGCCCATCGCCGAGAAGGAGGCCGCGCGCCTGCGCATCGCCCCCACGGGTGCGATCCTTACCGATTGCCCGGTCTCGGGCACGGGCGCGCAGGCGGCGCGCGGCGATCTC
>JBIKVM010000166.1:0-6471 GCA_044356825.1 Limisphaerales bacterium | reverse complement strand
GAGACGCGGCGGATGCACGCGCTCATGGATTACGGGCTCATGCATGTGAAGCTCTATGAGGACATCGCCCGCCACGGCGCGATCGCGACCTCCTACGCCTATCCGGTGACGGTCGCGGGGCGCTATGTGATGGATCCCTCGCCGATCCCGAAGTTCGACAACCCCAAGCTGTCCGAGAGCCCCGCGCTCCAGCTCTTCGGGGCGGGGCGCGAGCAGCGGATCTATGCGATCCCGCCCCATACCCGCGTCGTCTCGCTCGACTTCGACGACTACCCGTTCGAGGCGACCAAGGCCCCCCACGCCTGCACCCTCTGCGGGTCCGGGGACAGCTATCTCGACGAGGTCATCGTCGATGACGCGGGCGGGCGGATGTTCGTGTGCTCGGACACCGACCATTGCGCCGGCCGCCGCGCGCAGGCGCAGGAGGATGCAGCATGACGGGCCCCCTCCTGCAGGTTCAGGGCATCACCAAGCGCTATGGCGCGCGGGTCGGATGCCTCGATGTCTCGTTCGACCTCTGGCCGGGCGAGGTGATGGGGATTGTGGGCGAATCGGGGTCGGGGAAATCGACGCTGCTCGCCTGTCTGGCCGGGCAGCTTCGCCCCGACGCGGGGCGCGTGATCTTCGATGTGCGCGAACGCGGGCCGGTCGATGTCCTCGGCATGTCCGAGCCCGAGCGGCGCTGGCTGGCGCGCACCGACTGGGCGCATGTCCACCAGAACCCGCGCGACGGGCTGCGGATGGGCGTCTCGGCCGGCGGCAATGTCGGCGAGCGGCTGATGGCGCTCGGGGCGCGCCACTACGGGCAGATCCGCGACAGCGCGATCGACTGGCTCGGCCGGGTCGAGATCGCGGCCGACCGGGTCGACGACAAGCCCACCGCCTTTTCGGGCGGGATGCAGCAGCGCCTCCAGATCGCGCGCAACCTCGTGACGGGCCCGCGCCTTGTGTTCATGGACGAACCGACCGGGGGCCTCGATGTCTCGGTGCAGGCGCGGCTTCTGGACCTCTTGCGCGGCCTCGTGCGGCAGATGGGGCTGTCGGCCATCGTGGTCACCCACGATCTGGCGGTGGTGCGGCTTCTGGCCGACCGGCTCATGGTGATGCAGGGCGGGCGCGTGGTCGAGGCGGGGCTGACCGATCAGGTCCTCGACGATCCGGCGCATCCCTATACGCAACTGCTCGTCTCGAGCGTGCTTCAGGTCTGAGGGGGCGGTGATGATCGAGGTCTCGGGGGTCGGGAAATCCTTCACGCTCCACACGCAGGGCGGCGCCGTCCTGCCGGTGATGGAGGGGGCGCATCTGCGCGTGGGCGCGGGCGAGTGCGTGGCGCTGACCGGGGCATCGGGGGCGGGAAAATCGACGCTCATGCGGATGATCTGGGGCAACTACCGGATCGACGCGGGCACGGTGCGGGTGGGGGGCCTCGACCTCGCGCGGGCCTCGGCGCGCGAGATCATCGCGCTGCGGCGCACGACGCTGGGCTATGTCAGCCAGTTCCTGCGCGTCGTCCCTCGGGTGCCGACGCTCGATGTCGTGGCCGAGCCGCTCCTGACGCTCGGGCATGCGCCCGGGGCCGCGCGGGATGCGGCGGCGGCGATGCTCGGGCGGCTCAACATCCCCGAACGGCTCTGGTCGCTCTCGCCCACGACGTTTTCGGGGGGCGAGCAGCAGCGCGTCAACATCGCGCGCGGCTTCATCCATCCCTGGCCCGCGCTCCTGCTCGACGAGCCGACCGCGAGCCTCGATCCGGTGAACCGCGAGGTGGTGCTCGGCCTCATCGAAGGGGCGAAGGCGGGGGGGGCCGCGATCGTCGGGATCTTCCACGACGCGGGCGCGCGCGCGCGCGTCTGCGACCGCGAGGTGGATGTGACGGCCTTCTCGCCCGAGCGGGCCGCGTGATGGCGGGCAGGCTCGTGGCCGTCGTCGGGCCCTCGGGGGCGGGCAAGGACACGCTCATCGATGCCGCACTCGCGCTGCGCCCCGACATCCTGCGGGTGCGGCGCGTCATCACCCGCCCCGAGGCGGCGGGGGGCGAGGATTTCGAGGGCGTGACCGAGGCCGAGTTCGACCGCCGCCTCGGCACCGGGGCCTTTGCCGCGCACTGGCAGGCCCACGGGCTGCGCTATGCCCTGCCCGCAACCCTGCATGCAGACCTCGCGGGGGGGCGGACGCTTCTCTTCAACGGCTCGCGCGCGGCGCTGCCGGCGCTGTCGGCGGCGTTTGCGGGGCTCGTGGTGATCGCGATCACCGCGCCCGCGCATCTGCGCGCGGCCCGCCTCGCCGCCCGCGGGCGCGAGGATGCGGCCGACATCGAGGCCCGCCTCGCGCGCGAGGTGCCGGACCTGCCCGCGGGCGCGCGGATCGTGCTAAACGACGCAACCCTCGCCGAAGGCATCGCCCGCCTTCTCGCCGCCCTGCCAGCAAAGGCCCAGCCATGACCGAGACGATCCTGACCAATGCCCGCCTCCTCGCCGAGGGGGAGGAGTTCGACGGCACGCTCGTGCTCGACGGCGCGATCATCCGCGAGGTCGGGCGCGGGCCGTCGCGGGTGTCGGGTGCCATCGACTGCGGCGGCGATTACCTTGCCCCGGGGCTCGTGGAGCTGCACACCGACAACCTCGAGCGCCACCTCTCGCCCCGGCCGGGGGTGGACTGGCCGCACCGCAGCGCGATCCTCGCCCATGATGCGGAGCTGGCCGGAACCGGCATCACCACCGTCTTCGACGCGCTGCGCGTGGGCTCGATCGTGAGCGATGAACGCTCGCGCTATGGCCGATATGCCCGGCCGATGGCCGACGAGATCCTCGGGATGCGCGCCGAGGGGGCGCTGCGGATCAGCCATTTCCTGCACTTGCGCGCCGAGGTCTGCTCGGAGACGCTGATCGCCGAGATGGACGAGTTCGGCCCCGCCGACCGCGTCGGCATCGTGAGCCTCATGGACCACACCCCCGGGCAGCGGCAGTTCACCGACCTCACGCAGCTCAAGCGCTATCTGCGCGGCAAGTATTCGATGACCGAGGCCGAGATCGCGGCCCATATCGGCTTTCAGCAGACGCTTGGGGCGCGGGTGCGCGACGCGCACGAGGGTGCCGCTGTCGCCGCCGCGCGCCGCTATGGCGCGACGCTCGCGAGCCACGATGACACGACGGCCGAACATGTCGCGCGCTCGGCCGCCCATGGCGTGGGGCTGGCCGAGTTCCCGACGACGCGCGCGGCCGCCGAGGCCTGCCGGGCGCATGGCATCGCGGTGATGATGGGGGCGCCGAACCTGATCCGGGGCGGGTCGCATTCGGGCAACGTCGCGGCCGAGGAACTGGCGCGCGCGGGGCTCCTTGATGCGTTCTCGTCCGATTATGTCCCGGCCGCGCTCTTGCAGGCGGCGGTGCGGCTCGCCCCCGTCGCGGGCGGGATGGCGGCGGCGATCGCGACCGTCACCGCGGCACCCGCCGCCGCCGCGGGGCTTGCCGATCGCGGCCGCCTCGCGCCGGGGCTGCGCGCCGATCTGTTGCGCTTTGCCCTGATCGGCGGCGCGCCCCGCGTGGTCGAGACCTGGGTGCAGGGCCGGCGCGTCGCCTGAGGCGGGGCTTGCGCGGACCGTTGGTCCGGCTAGGCTGCCCCCGCCGCGACCCCGCGGCAGGAGATGCCCATGCAGCCCCCCCCGACCGGCGGCCTCATCGCTCCCGCGCTTGGCGGCGCGGCGCGGCCCGGGCTTTGCACCGATTGCGGCGTCTCGCGCATGGGCGACGGGCGGGCCTGCGGGCGGGCCTGCCAGTTCATCCGGCCCGATTACCCGGCGCTCGAGGCGCGCATCCACGGGCAGGTGGCGGGGGCCGGGGGGGATCAGGCCTTTTTCGGCCACCACATCGCGATGCTGCGGGCCCGGCTCGATCCCGCCGCGCCGGGGGCGCAATGGACGGGCATCACCACCGCGATCGCGGCGGGGCTGCTGGAGCGGGGCGAGGTCGATGCCGTCCTCTGCGTCGCGCCCGACCCGGCCGACCGCTGGCGCCCGCTGCCGGTGATCGTGACGGATCCGGCCGAAATGGCGCGCGTGCGCGGGATGCGGATGGGATTTGCCCCGACCGTCGCGCTGGTCGAACCGGCGCGCGCGGCGGGCCACCGGCGCATCGCCTTCGTCGGCATTCCCTGCCAGGTGCATGCGCTGCGCGCGCTCGAGTCCGATCTGGGGTTCGAGCGCATCCTCGTGATCGGGACGCCCTGCTCGGACAACACCACGACCGAGAACTTCCACCGCTTCCTCGCGCTGATCGACCCCGCGCCCGAAGGGGTGAGCTATCTCGAATTCCGCGCCGACTATCGGGTGGAGCTGCGCTATGACGACGGGCGCAAGGGGCGCACGATCCCCTTCCTGCGCCTGCCGCTGTCGGATCTGCCGGGGGATTTCTTTCCGCTGACCTGCCGCACCTGCGTCGATTACACCAACCGGCTGGCCGACATCACGGTGGGCTACATGGGCGGCGACGGGGCGCAATGGATCCTCGTGCGCAACCGGGCGGGGCAGGCGATGCTCGAGGGGTTGGGGGATGGGCTGGTGCGGCTCGCGCCTGTCGACCGGGGGCGGCGGGGCGGGGCGGTGCGGGGGTTTCTGGCCAACACGCTGCGCGCGGCGGGCGGGTTGCCCCTGCGCCGGATGCCCGGTTGGGCGCGGCCGATCGCGGCCTTCCTGCAACCGCGGATCGGACCGCGCGGCCTTGAATTCGCGCGCGCGCGCATAGAGATGAAGGCGATCGAGACGATCCTGCACCTGCGCCGGGCGGTGCCGCGGCGGATGAAGTGGATGGTGCCCGCCCATGTCTGGCGCATCGCCCGCCCCCTCGGCCTCAACCCCGCCGAGGGCGAAGAGCCCAAGTCCTGAGGCTGCGCGGGCGTTGCAATCGCGCCCGCTTTGACGCAGAACCCCGCCGAGGAGGGCAAGTCATGGCCCAGCAGCACGACTACAAGGTTGTTCCGGCCCCGACGCGGGGCGAGAAGGTCAAGGGCGTCAAGGGCGCGGCCGAGCAGTTCGCCCATGCGCTTGGCCAACTCATGAACCGCATGGCATCCGAGGGGTGGGAGTATCTGCGCGCCGAGAAGCTGCCCTGCGAGGAGCGCGACGGCTGGTTCGGGCGCAAGACGACCGAGCGGCACATGCTCGTGTTCCGCCGCGCCAGACCGGGCGAGGGGGCGGGTGCCGTTACGGGGGGCATCCGCCCGACCGCCGAAAGCCCGGCCACGGCCGCGCCACCGCCGGTCGCGACCGTCGTCATGCCCGAGGCGCCACGACGCTTCCGCGCGCCCGAGCCCGAACCCGAGCCGGCCGCACCCGCGGCAGCGCGGGCCGACGAGGGCGCGGCCGAACGACGCGGAGCGCAGCAGGCGCTCGACTGGGCGCGCCGGCGGACAGCCACGCCGCCACTCCTGCCGCCGCGCGGTGCGCGCCCCGCGCCGCGGCGCGAGGACGCCGAGGACTGAGCGCAGCCGCGCGCCCTCAGCCCGCGTCGAGCGCGAGCGCGTGGATGCGTCCGAGCACGCCCGGGCCCAGCGCCGCATGCACGGCGCGGTGTCGCGCCACCCGCCCGAGAGAGGCGAGCGGCTCGGCACGTATGGTGACGCGGAAATGGCTTTCGCCCGAGCCGTCGTCGCCCGCGTGCCCCGCGTGGCGGTGGCTCTCGTTCTCGATCTCGAGGAGCGCGGGCGCGAAGGCCGCGCGCAGCCGATCACGAATCTCGTCCTCGATGCGCATAATCGCCTGTCAACCTCTTCACCCCACGGTCCGAGGCGCTAAACTCGCCGTTCCGACTCGACAAGGCAAGACCATGACGACCCGCCCCCCCTACGAATTCGACATCCGCGTCTCGGCCGACAAGAAGCGGCGGGGCCGCAGCACGCGGGGCATGACCGGCGCCGTCGAGAGCTCCGAGCGGCCCTGCGCATTCGCGGGCTGCACCGGCAAGGGGCAATACCGCGCGCCCAAATCGCCCGAGCGGCTCGACGACTATCTGTGGTTCTGCCGCGAGCACGTGCGCGAGTACAACCTGAAGTGGAACTTCTTCCACGGCCAGACCGAGGAGGACTTCCAGCGCTTCGTCGACAAGGATCGGCTCTGGGGGCGCGAGACGCGCCCCTTCGGCGCGGAGGGCGAGGCGCGCGGCTGGGGGCGGCCGGGCATAGAGGATCCGCTGCAGATCCTGGGGGAGCGCACAGCGCGCCAGCCCGGGACAGCGGGCACGCGCAAGTTGCCTCCGACCGAGCGGCGCGCGCTCGACATCCTCGATGCGCGCGAGAGCTGGACGCGCACCGAGATCCGCCGCCAGTACAAGAGCCTCGTCAAGGACCTCCACCCCGACCTGCAGGGCGGCAACCGCGCCGACGAGGAGCGGCTGCAGGAGGTGGTGTGGGCCTGGGACCAGATCAAGGACAGCCGCAACTTCCGCGACTGAGGGGGAGGCCCGGGGGCGCTGCCCCCGG
>JBIKVM010000024.1:0-21588 GCA_044356825.1 Limisphaerales bacterium | reverse complement strand
CCCCGAACGCGAGCCCGAAGAAGATCCCGCCGATCAGCCCGACGCGCCCGGGCACCATCTCTTGCGCCATCACGAGGATCGCGGGGAAGGCGGCCGACAGCACGATCCCGATCGCGACTGACATCACGCCCGCGGCCACCGGTCCGACATGGGGCAGCATAAGCGTGAAGGGCAGGACGCCCAGGATCGAAATCCAGATGACCGCGAGCGCGCCGAAGCGGTCCCCCACGAACCCTCCCGTCGCGACGCCGACGACCGTCGCGCCGAGAAAGAGGAAGAGCATGAGTTGTGCGCCCTGTGTGCCGAAGCCGAAGCGCTCGATCAGGTAGAAGGTGTAGTAGCTGGTCATCGCGGCCGAATAGATGTGTTTGGAAAACACGAGGATGACGAGCACCCCGAGGGCCAGGCCGATGCGGCCCCGCCCCAGAGGTTCGGGTCGCACGGAGCTTGCGCGCTGCGTGGCCCGCTCTGCGAGCGCGCGCGCGTGCCATGCCCCGACGCGGCCGAGCACGATCACCCCCGCCACCGCCACGAGCGAGACGAGCGCGAGAGACGGCCGCCCCAGCGGGACGACGACGAAGGCCGCCAGCAGCGGCCCCACGGCATGGCCGATGTTGCCCCCGGCCTGAAAGAGCGATTGCGCCGTGCCGAAGCGCCCGCCCGCAGCCATGCGCGCCACGCGCGATGCCTCGGGATGGAACACGGCCGAGCCGACCCCGACCAGAACCGCGCCGATGACGAGGCCGGCATAGCTCTGGGACCACGCCAGCATCAGCACCCCGCCGATGTTCACCGCCATGCCCACGGCAAGCGAATGCGGCATCGCGCGACGGTCCGTCACGAGGCCAACCACCGGTTGCAGGATCGAGGCCGTGACGCTGAAGGCGAAGGCGAGAAAGCCGATCTGGCCGAAACTCAGCGCGAATTCGTCGTGAAGGACGGGAAAGAGCGCAGAGAGCAGCGACTGCACCACATCATTGAGCGTATGGGCCACGCTCAGGGCAAGGATCACCGCCCAGACTGTCCGGGCCCCGGTCGCATCCCCATCCGTCGCCACCGCAGACATCCGTCGCCCCCGCATCTTGGGCTTCCGATGACATGCCCGCGTGCGCCCCGCAAGACGCTCCGCTTCAGCCGCGGGTTCTGGTGATGATGCCTGTGGCCGCGGGCACCATGGCCAGCAGCACCGCAAGCAGCCCGAAGGCCGCGGGCAGACCCGTCGCATCCGCCACGAACCCGATAAGCGCCGGACCGATCAGAATGCCCGCATAGCCGACTGTGACCACCGCTGCGACGGCAAGACCCGAGGGCATCACGTTCTGCCTGCCGGTCAGACTGAAGAGGACGGGCACGATGTTCGACGCCCCGAACCCCACCAGCGCGAAACCCGCGAGCACAGCCCAGACCCCCTCGGCCGCAACCATGAGCGCGAGCCCCGCAACCCCGAGCACCCCGCCCGCGATCAGGGTGCGCCGAGGTCCGGCCGCCGCCACGATCCGGTCGCCTGTCAGCCGCCCGATCGTCATCGCCACCGAAAAGAGCATGTAGCCCAGCCCCGCCTGAGCCTGCGACAGAACCCCCTTGGCAAGGATCAGGAGCGCCCCCCAGTCGAGCATCGCCCCCTCGACAAGGAAGGTGATCGCGGCAAGGGCCGCAAGCCACAGCACCACCCCCCGCGGCAGGACAAAGGGCGCGGGCTCGCCCCCGCGGGCGCGCAGCAGGTGCGGCGCCGCCCAGATCAGGCACCCCAGCGTCACCGCGCTTGCCCCCGCCGCGGCCCCTACCGGCGCAAGCCCGAGCGTGAGCAACAGCGTGACGCCGCCCGCCCCCACCAGCGCGCCAAGGCTGAACATCGCGTGGAAGCCCGACATGAGCGGGCGCGGCGCGGCGCGCTCGACCTCGACCGCGTGGATGTTCATGGCGACATCGATCGTGCCGAGCGCCGCGCCGAAGGCCATCAGCGCCAGCGCCAGCGCCAGCGGATCGCCGACAAGAACCAGAACCGGCAGCACCGCAACGAGCCCCGCCCCGCCCCCGAGGATCAGCGTCCGGCTGCCGATCCGGGCCGCGAGCACCCCCGTCACCGGCATCGCCACGAGCGAGCCGAGCCCGAGGCACAGCAGCATCAGGCCGAGTCCCGCCTCATCCACCCCCGCATTGCCCTTGGCAAAGGGGACGAGCGGGGCCCAGGCCGCCATCGCGAACCCGGCCGCGAAAAAGGCCAACCGCGTCGCACGGCGCGTCCCCGGCCGGTCGGCGCTCTCATCCATGATCCGCGCCCCCCCTGTCAGCCCCCGCGTCGAGCGCGCCGCGTGCGTCCCGCCGCCTGCCGACCGCATATCCCGAACACCCTCCGCCCGGCAATCCCGCAGCGGGGGCCCGGTGCATCGGGGGCCGGGCGGGCGCCGGCCCGATTGTCGCAGGGAAAGCGGCAGGCGGGGTTTCCAGCGGCTTCCTTGACAGGGAGGGGGTGCGCAGGTGCACCACCCTCCCGCACCGGTGCGGTCGTGAGGCGCGTGGCCGCATGGGGATGTCCGGCATGGTCAACTACGCCGCCGCGCCGCGTGCGCTCATGCCCGATTATCTGCGGCTTGCGGCCCTGTTCGGCATCGCGGTCGTCAACGTCCAGTTCATGGCCTTTTCCGCGCTGGGCGATTTCGCCCGCCGCGCTGGGGAAGGCCTGCGCGATGCGCTGACGATGTGGCTCGTGAACGGACTCGCCCTCTTGAAGACCTTCGGGCTCTTTTCCTTCAGGTTCGGCGTGGGGCTCGGCCTCATGATGCCGTCGGCGGAACGGCGTGGCCTCAGTTTCGGGCGCATCCATCGCAACCGCATGATCGGCCTTCTGATCCTCGGGGTGGCGCATGGCTGCCCGTTCTTTCGCGGCGACATCATTACGGTCTACATACTGACGGGGGGATCCCTATCTGCTCCGGGGCTGGACGATTGGAGGCCTTGTCCGGGCCGGCGCGGTGCTCCTGATCGTGCAGGGCTGTGTCGCGCCCCTCTTGCTGCTGGCGGCGCCCGAAGCCTCTGCCGAGGCCCTGAGGCATGAGCACGCGGTCCTGACGCAGGGCGGTTTCCTCGAGGTGGTGGCGTTCCGAAGCCTCGCCTTTGCCCTGACCCTGCCGCCGCCGCTGTTCATTCAGGGGATCGGTGCCCTCGGGTGGTTCTGCCTCGGGCTTGCGGCGGTCAGGGTTGGTGCCATCCACGATGCGGCGCATCCGGTCTGGGCAGCGCTGCGCCGCTGGTGCCTGCCTGCCGGGGTCGCGCTGACGGTCGCGGCCGCGCTGGTCGCAACGCTGGGCTATCTGGGGGTGATCGCGGCACTGGCCCGCCCGCCCGGCCCGATCATGGCGCGCGTCCTCGCCGCGGGGGGGGCGAGCCTCAGCGTCTATCTCGGCCAGTCGATCGTGATGTCGACCGTGTTCGCGGGCTATGGCCTCGGGCTCTGGGGAAGGCCCGACCGCCTGACGGCGACTGCCATCGCGATTGTGGTCAAGGCCGCGCTCATCCTCGCGCTGGTGCACTTGCGCGCGCGCTTTGCACTTGGGCCCTTCGAGTGGGGCCTGCGCCGGATCACCCATCCGGGGCAGCGCGGCTGAGGCCCCGGCCCGTGTTGTGCCCGCGCTTTCGCGCGGCTGGGGTGAGGGATGTCACCGACGGTCGCGCCGCGGTCTGCGATGCACGGCATGTCGTGGCGGGGGGCTGCAGCACCGGCGGAACGGATCGGCGATCCATGGTCCGGGCAGCGCGCGAAACCCGCCACGGCACCCTGCCCGGGACAGTGCTGCGGCGCGCGGCTGTCGGGGATCGTGCCGATGCGGATCTGCTGGCCGCAAGGCAAAGCCCCGCAGCGCTCCGCAGTCAGGTGCGGGGCTTCGATCCGCCCCCCTTCGGAGCTCCGCCCCGCGGCCCCCCTGCGGGCCGCGGTCTCGGCGCGCCGGGTTTGCCTGTGGGCGGCTTGCCGGGTCGGCGCAGGCTCTGACCCGGGTCGCGCGGATCGGGGCCCTTGGGCTTGGCAAAACGGGCGGGACGAGCCTCGGGCCCACCTGTGCGCCCACTTAAGGCGTCGGAGCGGCGCCGTTCCTTCTCTTCGGCACTCAGGCGTGGCTTGCGCGGTGCCGCTTCGCCTTCGGCTGGCGCAGCACGCGGGGGGCGTGAACCCGGACCGCCCGGCGGGCGCGCGGGGCGCCCCGGCCTTTCGTCGCGCGGTTTGTCATCGCGGGGACGGTCCGCTTTCGGCCACTCGCCACGGGGGCGTTCGGTGCGGGTATCCCCGCGCGCAGGGCGCTCGGCGCGCGATGGGCGATCCTCGCGCTGGGGCCTGTCCGCACGCGGCGGACGATCCTCGCGCGCGGGGCGATCCTCGCGCTTCCACTCCTCGCGCGGCGGGCGGGCGGGTCGTTCGGCCCGGTCGGGCCAAGCCGGGCGGGGCCGCGCGGATGCGGGTTTCCCCGGCCGGTCCGTGGCCCTGCCGGCCTCGCGCGGCGGACGATCCTCGCGCTGGGGCCTCTCCTCGTGAGCGGTGCCCGAACGCGGATGTTCCGCGACCTCGGTCGGGCGCGGGCGGTCGCTGGCGCGGGGGGGCTTGGCGGCCCAGGGTTTTGCAGCCGGGCGATCATCTGGCTCGCGCCGGGCGGGCCGGTCGGGCCTCGGCTGCCATTTGCCCTCGTCGCCCTCCGCGGTGCGCCGCGCAGGCTTGCGCTCTGTCCCGCCGCGCGCCGGGGCGCGTCCTTCGGGCCGCCCCTCGTTGCGTCGCGCCGAGGGGCGCGCGCCGACCTCGGGCACACCCTCGAGGCGGCGCAGCACGAGGCCTTCGTCGATCTCGATTTCGGCGGGCAGGCGCCCGGCGGCTGCGGCCGCGATCTCGATCTGGGTTTCGCTTTCGCGCACGCGGATCGCACCCACGGAGTCGCGCGTGATGTCGCAGGCCCGGCAGACCTTGGGCAAAAGCCAGCGCGCCTCGGCGCGGTCGGCGTGGCCAATGCCGAGTGCGAACCACACCGACGGGCCGAATTCGGGGCGCGGGGCCGGTGCGCCGCGCGGCTCGGGCGGCTCGACCTCGTCCTGAAGCACATCCGGGGCCGAGCGGCCCGCGCGCCAGAGGCGCACCACCGCTGCCGCCAGCGCACGCGGACCGCGGGTTGCCACGAGGTCCTCGACCAGCGCTTCCTCATCTTCGGTGACGGGCAGCGCGAGTGCCTCATGCGCCCCAAGGCGGGCGTCGTCGGCGGCCTGCACCTCGGCGGCCGAGGGCGGCTTGCCCCATTCCGCCGTGACTTTCGCCAGCCCGAGCAGACGCTGCGCCTTGCGCGTGTCCGAGGGTGCAACGATCAGGACTGACACGCCCTTCTGCCCCGCCCGTCCCGTCCGGCCCGAGCGGTGCAGGAGCGTCTCGGGGTTCGAGGGCAGATCGGCGTGGACGACCAGATCGAGCCCCGGCAGGTCGATGCCGCGCGCCGCGACGTCGGTTGCCACGCAGATCCGGGCCCGCCCGTCGCGCAGCGCCTGCAATGCGTGCAGCCGCTCGTTCTGGCCAAGCTCACCCGAGAGGACCACCGCGTTCAGCCCGCGGTTACCCATCCTTGCCGCCAGATGCGCGACCGCCGCGCGCGTCTTGCAAAATACGAGCGCAACGCGCGCATCATGCAGGCGCAGCAGGTTCAGGATCGCGTGCTCGCGGTCGCGGTTCCCGACCGAGAGGGCGCGATAGGCGATGTCGCCGTGCTGGCTCGATTCACCCCGCGCCACGATGCGCAGCGCCTCGCGCTGATAGACGCGTGCGAGATCCTCGATCGCGCGCGGCACGGTCGCCGAGAACATCAGGGTGCGGCGCCCCTCGGGCGCGGCGGCCAGCAGGAATTCGAGATCCTCGCGAAAGCCCAGATCGAGCATCTCATCGGCCTCGTCGAGCACCACCGCGCGGATCGCGTCGAGCCTGAGGGATCCCCGTTCCACATGGTCACGCAGACGCCCCGGCGTGCCCACGACCAATGCCGGCCCGCGATCGAGCGCGCGCCGCTCGGTGCGATAGTCCATGCCGCCCACACAGGTCGCGATGCCGATGCCCGTCGCGGCATAGAGCCAGTCGAACTCGCGCGCCACCTGCAGCGCAAGCTCGCGCGTGGGGGCGATCACAAGCCCGCGGGGCAGGGGGCCGCCATCGGTTGCGTCCCCGGCGAGCAGTTGCGGCGCGATGGCAAGTCCGAAGGCGACCGTCTTGCCCGAGCCCGTCTGCGCCGAGACGAGCAGATCGCGCCCCGCTGCATCCGCGCCCAGCACGGCGTCCTGCACCGGCGTCAGCGTGGCATAGCCGCGCGCCGCGAGGGCTTCGGCAAGGGCAGGGGGGGCGAGCATCGTCATGGGGGGATCCTTCGCCGCGGGTCGCGGCAGGGCCGCCAGATAGGCCCATTCGCGCCCCTTGTATAGGTCCGCCCGTTACATCCCCCGTCACACCCCGTCAGAGCGGCCGGATCTTGAGGCGCGCGATGCGGTTCTCGCGCCGGGTCATGACCTCGAAACGGAAGCCATGAAAGCTGAAGACCTGCCCCTCGGCCGGGATCGTCTGCGCCTCATGGATCACGAGCCCCGCGATGGTGTTGGCCTCGTCGTCGGGCAACTGCCAGTCCATCGCGCGGTTGAGGTCGCGGATCGTCATTGCCCCGTCGATGATGAAGTCGCCCCCCTCGGAACGCTGCGGGGCAGGGGCGGCGCGCACGTCGAATTCGTCCGAGATGTCGCCCACGATTTCCTCGAGGATGTCCTCGAGCGTGATGAGGCCGCGCAACGCGCCGTATTCGTCGACGACGAGGGCAAAATGCGCCTTGCGCTTCATGAACTGGCGCATCTGTTCGTCAAGCGGGGTGGTCTCGGGCACGAAATAGGGCTTGCGCGCGACCTTGAGGATGTCGAGCCCCGCCTCGCGCTCGGGCCCTTCGGCCTGGGCAAGGCGGTTGACCTCGCGCAGCAGGTCCTTGGCGTGGACGACCCCGAGGATGTTCTCGACCTCGTCGCGATAGATCGGCAGGCGCGAATGCGGTGAAGCGAGGACCTGGTTCACGATCTCGTCGGGCGGAAGTTCGGCGTCGATCATCTCGACCTGGCTGCGGTGGCGCATCACCTCCTCAACCGTTCGGTCTGATAGGTCGAGCGTGGCGAGCAGGCGGTCGCGGTCCTCCTTCTCCACCGCACCCTCGGAATGGCCGAGCGCGATCGCGCCCGCGATCTCTTCGCGCAGCGCGAGGATGTGGCTGTCGGGATCGGTGCGCACGCCAAAGACGCGCAGGATCCCGCGCACGAACAGCCGCACCAGTGTGACAATGGGCGAGAAGATGAGGATCAGGATGCGGATCACAGGCGCCACCCGCAGCGCCAGCGGTTCGGGGTTCGAGATCGCGAAGGTCTTGGGCAGCACCTCGCCGAAGATGAGCACGAGCGCCGTCATCCCGACCGTCGCAATGGCGACGCCCGAATCGCCGAACATCCGCGTGAGCAGCGCCGTTGCGAGCGAGGCCGACAGGATGTTGACGACATTGTTGCCAAGCAAGATGGCGCCGATCATCCGCTCGCTGTCCTCGAGCACGCGCATGGCCACGGCCGCGGCGCGCGAACCCTTGTCGGCCTGCGCCTTGAGCTTGCTGCGCGACGAGGCCGTCAGCGCCGTCTCGGACCCCGAGAAGAAGGCCGACATGACCAGCAGCGCGAGGATCGCGCCTGCCGTCAGCCAGATGCCGGTGTCGATGGGGGATGGATCCATGGTCTCAGTTCCTGAAGGTTGGGTCGGGTCGGCGCATCAGTCCCGCGCCAGAGGGTGGTGCGTTTTCACGAGGTCGCGCAGGCGCTCGTCGAGGACGTGGGTGTAGATTTCGGTCGTCGAGAGGTCGGCGTGCCCGAGCATGGTCTGGATCGAGCGCAAGTCCGCCCCGCCTGCCAGCAGATGCGTCGCAAACGCGTGACGCAGCACATGGGGCGAAACGCGCGCGGGGTCGATCCCCGCCGCCGCCGCAAGCCCCTTGAGCATGAGGAACACGCGCTCGCGCGCCAGATGCCCGGCCTTGCCTCTGCCCGGAAAGAGAAAGCGCCCCGCGCCGCGCGGTGTTGCCGCGCTGTCGATATGGGCGATCCACGCCGCGATCGCGCGCCGCGCGGTGTCCGACAGCGGCACCATCCGCTCGCGCCCTCCCTTGCCGCGCACAAGGATCGTCGCCGGATCGCCGCGCACGGCGGCAAGCGGCAGGGTCACGAGTTCGCTCACCCGCAGCCCCGTGGCATAGAGGAGTTCGAGCAGGCAGAGCGTCTGCACCCGAGCAGGCCCCGGCCCGATCCGCTCAGCCGCGGCGATGAGGGCGAGCACCTCGGCCTGCGTCAGGGTCTTGGGCAGACGCGCGGCACGGCCCGGCCCCCCGAGTCGCAGCGCCGGATCGTCGGCCCGCCAGCCCTCGGCATGGGCGAAGCGGAACAGCGCGCGCACCGAGGCAAGCCGGCGCGCCCGCGTCGCCCGCGCCAGCCCGCGCGCATCGCATTCGACCAGATAGCCTTCCACATCGGCTTGCGCTGCGGTGCGGAAGTGGCTGCCCCTTTGGGCCAGGAATGATGCGAAATCAACAAGATCCCGGCCATATGCAAGGCGCGTGTTGCGGGCTGCGTCGCGTTCGGCGGCGGCTGCCTCGAGAAAGGCTGAAATCCAGTGCTCCATCGCGGCCGGCCCACCGGCGAGGTCAACTGACGGCGCCATCTTCAGCCCCGCCGCTCGATCAGCAGGAGTTCGAGCGCAGCTGCCCGCGCGACCCGATCGAGGCCCACCGACCGCATCAGCGCGAGCGCCCCGGCAAGATCCCCCGCATCGCCCGCTGCTGCGGCATCGACGGCATCGAGCGCCGTCAGCAGCGCAAGCGCCGAGCGCCCGCGCGCCACTTCGGCAGCCATCCCCGGTGGTACGAAGGCCGACGGCTCGGCCGCCGTGAGGGCAAGCACCACATCGCGCGCAACGGGATCGGCGGGCAGGTCCGCCTCGATCCCGAGCGCGAGGGCGCGCAGCATCAGCCCCTCGGCGTCGGTCGGGCGGGCATCGGCCGCAATCCGGCGCGCTCCCTCGGACAAAAGCCCCACGCGAAACGCAAGCGCCGCGGCTTCGGGCGGCAGGTCGCGCTCTGCCAGGACCTCGCCATACTGGCGCGCGAAGGGCACGTGCAGCCCCGCCGCCGACATCGCCGTCCACGCCTCCCCGAGCGCGGCCGCAATGGCCACCCCGTCGCCGCTCTCGAGGGCGGCATCGAGTGTCCCGACCGCCGAGGCGCGCGTCCAGATACCGCCCGAGGCCGCCGGGCGCGCCTCGGTGTAGATCCCGAAGAGAACCCCGTGCCCGATCGCGCCGACGCGTGCGAGCCGTTCGGCCGCCTCGATGCGCGCCTTCCACCCCGCGCCACCGCCCAGATCGGCATGCGCGAAGGCAAGCGGCAGCCCCTGCGTCGGCAGCGCCTCGCCGACCGCCTCGAGTAGCCGCCAATCGAGCGGCGTCAGCGGTTCGGGCTGCGGTGGCGGCGTGTCACTCTCCTCGATCAGGGAGGGATCGAGGAAGAACGCAAGCAGTTGCGCACGCGCGGGATCGATCCGGTCCAGACTTCGCCCGATCTCGAGCGTGAGGGCGGCCGCGTTCCAGTCCCCCGCCCGGACGAGGCAGAAGACCCGCAGCGCCAGATCGCGCGCAAGGCCGGGGGCAGCGGCAATCTCGGCGCAGACGCGCGCCTCGTCGCCGATGAGCAGCGCCGTATCGAAGGCACTCTGGACCAGTTTGGGCGGCGTACGTCCGCCGGCCGAGCCCTGCGCGATGAGGGCCGCTGCCTGATCGACCGCCCCGGTCGCGATCAGCGCCTCTGCACGGGCCGCCAGCAGCGCGCCGCTCGCATCCGATCCTTCGGGCGGGGAGAACTCGGCCAGCAAGATCCGCCGATAGAGGTCGCGCAGCGCCGCGAGGGCATAGTCGCGCGGCGGCAAGATGGCCCCGATCGCCTCGTCCCGCGTCGCCTCGCCCCAGAAACCGGGCGAGAGCCCGGCGTCGGTTGCGGGGAACAGGCCGGCCGCATCCGGGCTCGATCCGGCAAGGACGGTCGTGCGGATCGCGCCGCCACCCTGGCCCGCAAGGGGGCCTGCCTCGATCGGCGCGGGGGGCAGGGGACCGGTCTGGTCGGGAATGAAGCCGTCCTCGATCGAATCGACCGGTGGCAGGCCAGGTTCGCTTTGCGCGTTTCCGCGTAGCCGTTCGGTCAGCCAGTCTATGGCCGAAATCGGCTCTTGCGCCCGCGCCTCGAGGCTCCACAGCAGAACCCCTGTCGCGGCCAGCAGCCCGACACCCTGCCTTCGGCCCCCTTCAGCGCCCATCGCCCGCCCCGCCTGCCAGCGGCGTCACCAGTTCGACGCGCTCGGGCGCAAGGTCGCCAAGATAGGCAAAGGTGACAAGCCCGACGAAGCCCGCGACGGCAAGCACGACCACAGCCTTCAGCATCCTCATTCCAGCACCCGTTTTCCGGTTCGCCACCTGCTCGTGCGACGATTCATATATGGCTTTTTGCCCGACTTCACGCCATTCAGCGCATGGACGTGAAGAAAGCGGGAAAGCCCATGGTCTGGCGGCTGCGCAAGACGGTTGTGCTCGTGGGGATGATGGGATCGGGCAAGACGGCGGTCGGGACGCAACTGGCCCGCGTGCTGAATGTGCCCGTCCTTGATTCGGACGCCGAGATCGAGACCGCCGCCGCCATGAGCATTTCCGAGATCTTCGCGCGCGACGGCGAGGCCTTCTTCAGGCTGAAGGAATCGCAAGTGATCGCGCGGCTTCTTGCAGGGCCGCCCGCGGTGCTCTCGACCGGCGGTGGGGCGTGGATGCAGCCCGTCAACCGCGCCGCCATCGCCGCCGCCGGCGTCTCGGTCTGGCTGCGCGCCGACGAGGCGCTGCTTTGGCAGCGCGTCCGCCACAAGACGACCCGCCCCCTTCTGCAGACCGAGAACCCGCGCGAGACGCTGCGCGCGCTCTGCGCCGCACGCAATCCCGTCTACGCCGAGGCCGATCTCGCGGTCGATGCCGAGGCGGGCCTCAGCGTCGAGGCGATGGCCGCGCGCGTGCTCGAGGCGATTGCCGCGGCCCGCCCCGATGCCCTTGAAAGGATCTCCGATGAACCCGGCTGAAACCGTTCGCGTCGACCTCGGCGCGCGCAGCTATGATGTCGTCATCGGCGCGGGACTGCTTGCGCAGGCGGGGGCGCGGATCGCGCCGCTCCTTGCGCGTCCGCGCGTCGCGATCCTCTGCGACGAGACGGTTGCCCGGCTGCACCTGCCGGCCCTCACGCGCGCCCTCGATGCCGCCGGGATCGCGCATGAGGCGTTGGCGCTGCCTGCGGGCGAGGGCACCAAGGGCTGGCAGGGCCTCATCCGCGCGGTCGAATGGCTTCTGGCCCAGCGGGTGGAGCGGCGCGACCTCGTGATCGCGTTGGGCGGCGGCGTGATTGGCGATCTGGCGGGATTTGCCAGCGCGATCTTGCGCCGTGGCGTGCGCTTCGTGCAGATCCCGACGACGCTGCTTGCGCAGGTCGACAGCTCGGTGGGCGGCAAGACCGGCATCAACACCGATGCCGGCAAGAACCTCGTCGGGGCCTTCCACCAGCCGAGCCTCGTTCTGGCCGACACCGAATTGCTCGCCACCCTGCCAGCGCGCGACTTCCGCGCAGGCTATGGCGAGGTCGTGAAATACGGCCTTCTCGGCGATGCCGACTTCTACGCCTGGCTCGAAGGGGCGGGGCCTGCGCTCGCGGCGGGCGATGGGGCGGCGTTGCGCCGTGCAGTCGCGCGCTCCGTCGCGATGAAGGCCGGGATCGTGCAACGCGACGAGACCGAAGAGGGCGAGCGCGCGCTCCTGAACCTCGGCCACACCTTTGGCCATGCCCTCGAGGCCGCGACGGGCTATTCCGACCGCCTGCTCCACGGCGAGGGGGTGGCAATC
Organism: Limisphaerales bacterium; assembly: GCA_044356825.1. Classification (GTDB taxonomy): domain Bacteria; phylum Pseudomonadota; class Alphaproteobacteria; order Rhodobacterales; family Rhodobacteraceae; genus JAUREX01. The sequence goes on along the minus strand of JBIKVM010000024.1, from coordinate 9,593 downwards.
GGCTGCGCGCTCGCGTTCGATCTCTCGGCCCGCCTCGGCCTCTGCGCACAGGAGGTGCCCTCGCGGGTGCGGGCCCACCTCGCGGCCATGGGGATGAAGGCCGATCTGTCCGACATTCCAGGCGATCTGCCGGGCGACGATGCGCTCCTGAACCTGATGGCGCAGGACAAGAAGGTGCAGGACGGCCGCCTGCGCTTCATCCTCGCCCGCGACATCGGGGAGGCCTTCATCGCCAGCGACGTTCCAGCCGAGGCCGTGCGCGCCGTGCTCGAGCCTTCGCGCCGCAAGGTCTAGCGCCGAAGACCGTCGCGCGCGGGGATGGCCGCAGGCCAGACCGCGCCCTCGGGCCCCTCAATGGGGCCCGAGGGCGCGCCCCCGGGAGCCTCGTCCGATCAGCCGATCAGAACGGGATCTCGTCGTCGAGGTCGCCCCGGGCACCGCCGCCGCCAAAGCCTGCGGGCGCCTCGCGTCCGCCCGTCTCGGCGAACTCGCGCTCACCATAGGGCAGGGCGCCCCCGCCTGCGCCGCCGTCGCGCCCGTCGAGCAGCACCATCGTCGAGTTGTAGGGGCGCAGCACGACTTCGGTCGAATACTTGTCCTGTCCCGACTGGTCTTGCCACTTGCGCGTCTCGAGCTGGCCTTCGATGTAGACCTTCGAACCCTTGCGCAGATATTGTTCGGCTACGCGCACGAGGCCTTCTGCGAAGATCGCGACCGAATGCCATTCGGTCTTCTCGCGCTTCTCGCCCGACTGCTTGTCGCGCCAGCTCTCGGATGTGGCGATCCGCAGGTTGCAGACCTTGCCCCCGCCTTGAAAGCTGCGCACCTCGGGGTCGCGTCCGAGATTGCCGACCAGAATGACCTTGTTCACCGATCCTGCCATGATGCCCCCGCTTGTCGGCCCGTCGATGGCGCCCAGTCTGGCGCGCCAGGGTTAATGAAGCCTTAGCGCCCTTGGCCCCCTGCTGCAACCGTGGCGCTGGCCATCCCGATCCTGCCCCGCTATGGTCGTGGAATGTCTGGTCGCGACCGAGCATTCATCCGCCCCCTTGCCGGCCCTGCCCCCCTCGCAGCGGTCTGCGCTGCGCTTCTCTGGCCCGCCATGCCTGCCGCCGAGGGGCTCAGCCGTTCCGCCAAGCCCCCGGCTGACCGTTTCGCCCCCGCCTTTCGGTTGATCGAGACGCGCTGGAGCAGCCGCTATGGCACCCCCGATCGCGACCTGCCGGCCCTGAAGGGGCGCGAGAGTGGCCCCTACGTCGCCGCGGCCCGCGACGCGGCGCGCCGGCATGGCGTGCCCGAGGATCTCTTCGTGCGTCTGGTCGAGCAGGAATCGGGATGGAACCATGAGGCGGTCTCTTCGAAGGGGGCGCGGGGCCTTGCGCAGCTCATGCCCGAGACCGCCCGCGATCTGGCCGTCGACAGCGATGATCCGGCGCAGAACCTCGATGGCGGAGCGCGCTATCTGCGGCGGATGTTCGACCGATTCGGCAGCTGGCGCCTTGCGCTCGCAGCCTACAACGCCGGGCCCGAGGCGGTGGCCCGCCACGGCGGCGTGCCGCCCTATCCCGAGACCATCGCCTATGTCCGCGCCATCCTTGGATCGTGACCGGATCGTGACGGCGCGATCATGGCTTGAGGGGGCATGAGCGGCGGCCTAGCATGATCGTCGTGGCCGCTTGCTGGAACCGGTAGACAGACCCGACTTAAAATCGAGGGCCTTCGGGCGTGGGGGTTCGACTCCCCCAGCGGCCACCAGTCTCGTCTCTTCCAGCGCACTGCACGGGCACCCGCGCCGATCTGACGCTGATCGCCCCCGCCCCGTCGATGCGGGGAAAACCGCGCGCGACGATGCATCGCGCTTCCGGGGCGTGCGTTGCCTTGCGTGCCGCCCTCTCGGGGCGCGCTCAGACGCGCCCCGCGGCTTTGAGGACCAGCGGATCGAGGCCCGCCCCCCCCGCCGCCACATAGGCCTTGAGGTCGGCGCGCATCCGCGGTTCCCAGAAGTCGCGCAGATGGGCGGCGACGCGGTCGGCCTGATCGGTGCCCGGCTGGCTGCGGAAGAAGCGGGCGATCTGGTTGGCCATGTGCACCATCTTGTCAGGCGACATCCGATTGCCCCTCCGCGATCCGCCCGGGATGGGCATAGACATCAAAGCCCCCGCCCCGCGCGAATGCCACGAGCGTCAGGCCCGCCTCCTGCGCGACCTGAACGGCCAGCGCCGTCGGGGCCGACACCGCGATCAGCAGCGGACAGCCCGCTGTCACGCATTTCTGCACAAGTTCCACCGACACGCGGCTGGACATCACCACGGCGCCGCCCGCCATCGACCGGCCGGACCGCGCCATGGCGCCGATCAGCTTGTCGAGGGCGTTGTGCCGGCCAACATCCTCGCGCACGACCTCGACGCCGCCACCGGGCACGAGGAAGCCCGCCGCGTGCATGGCGCCCGTCTGCCGGTGCTGTGCCTGACCTTCGTGCAGCGCCGCACTCGCCCCCGCGACATCCGCGCGCGACAGGATCGCGCCCCCCTGCGGCAGAGGGCGAAGCGGGCGCAGGGCCGCCTCGAGGCTGTCGATCCCGCACAGTCCGCAGCCGACCGGCCCCGCCATGGCGCGCCGACGCGCGCGCAGCGCCTCGGAGCGGTCGCCCGCAAGCCACATGCGCGCCTCGATCCCGCTCGCATGCGAGACGGTCTCGATCGTCTCGATATCGGCCGCGGATGACACGATCCCCTCGCCGATCGCGAAGCCCACCGCGAAATCCTCGAGATCGGCGGGGCTTGCAAGCATGACGGCCTGCGTCGTGCCCTCGAACACGAGCGCCACCGGCACCTCTTCGGGCAGGGTGCGGTGGACGGCGCGGGTGCCGTCGCGCTGGGCCGACAGTCCGGGCAGGCTCGGCGTGGGGCGAGGAGCCGGGGCCATGGTGCTATTCCGCCGCGGGCAGGATGCGGCGTGCCCGTTCAGCCTGCGCCGCATAGTCGCGCTGCCACTCCGACGGCCCGTTCGAGGGGCTGACCTGCACCGCCGTCACCTTGTATTCCGGGCAGTTCGTCGCCCAGTCGGAATAGTCGGTGGTGACGACGTTGGCCTGTGTGTCGGGGTGGTGGAAGGTCGTATAGACGACACCCGGGCTGACCCGGTCGGTCAGTTTCGCGCGCAGCGTCGTCTCGCCCGAGCGGCTGGCGAGGCGCACCCAGTCGCCGTCCTTGACGCCGCGCTGCTCGGCATCGTGGGGATGGATCTCGAGCAGGTCCTCGTCATGCCACACGACGTTCGCGGTCCGCCGCGTCTGGGCGCCGACGTTGTATTGCGACAAGATGCGCCCCGTCGTGAGCAGCAGCGGAAAGCGCGGGCCGGTGCGTTCATCGGTCGCGACGTATTCGGTGATGATGAAGCGCCCCTTGCCGCGCACGAAGCCCTCGACATGCATGAGCGGCGTGCCCTCGGGTGCCTTGTCGTTGCACGGCCACTGGACCGAGCCCTTCTCCTCGAGCATGGCATAGGTCACGCCTGCGAAAGAGGGGGTGGTGGCGGCGATCTCGGCCATGATCTCGGAGGGGTGCGCGTAGCGCCAGTCCGCGCCCATCGCATTGGCCAGAAGCTGCGTGATCTCCCAGTCGGCATGGCCGTTACGCGGCGCCATCACCTTGCGCACGCGGTTGATCCGCCGCTCGGCGTTGGTGAAGGTGCCGTCCTTCTCGAGGAAGCTCGACCCGGGCAGAAAGACATGGGCGTAATTGGCGGTCTCGTTCAGGAAGAGGTCGTGGACGATGACGCATTCCATCGCCGCAAGCCCCGCCGCGACGTGATGCGTGTCGGGGTCGGACTGCAAGATGTCCTCGCCCTGGCAATAGAGGCCCTTGAAAGTTCCGGCGACGGCGGCATCGAGCATGTTGGGGATCCGCAGACCGGGCTCGGGGTCGATCGTGCAGCCCCAGAGCGATTCGTAGATCGCGCGCACCTCGGGCAACTTCACGTGCCGATACCCCGGCAATTCGTGCGGAAACGATCCCATGTCGCACGATCCCTGCACGTTGTTCTGGCCGCGCAGCGGATTGACGCCCACCCCCCGCCGTCCGATGTTGCCCGTCAGCATGGCAAGGTTCGCGATGCCCATCACCGTCGTCGAGCCCTGGCTGTGCTCGGTGACGCCAAGCCCGTAATAGATGGCGCCGTTGCCGCCCGTCGCATAGAGCCGCGCCGCCGCGCGAAGCTCGGCCGAGGGCACGCCTGTCAGCACCTCGGTCGCCTCGGGGCTGTGGCGCGGATCGGCGACGAACTCTGCATAGTCCTGGAACTCGTTCCAGTCGCAGCGGGTGCGGATGAATGTCTCGTTCATCAGCCCTTCGGTGACGATGACATGCGCCATCGCCGTCACCACCGCCACGTTCGTGCCGGGCCTGAGCGGCAGGTGGTGCGCGGCCTCGACATGGGGCGTGCGCACGAGGTCAATCCGTCGCGGGTCGATCACGATGAGCTTCGCGCCCTGGCGCAGCCGCTTTTTCATGCGGCTGGCAAAGACGGGGTGGCCGTCGGTCGGGTTCGCGCCGATGACCACGATCACGTCCGCCGACTCGACGCTGTCGAAGTCCTGCGTGCCCGCCGAGGTGCCGAAGGTCTGGCCGAGGCCGTAGCCCGTCGGCGAATGGCAGACCCGCGCGCAGGTGTCGGTGTTGTTGTTGCCGAAGACGGCGCGCGCGAGCTTCTGCACGAGGTAGGTCTCCTCGTTGGTGCAACGGCTCGAGGTGATGACGCCGATCGACTTGCGCCCGTATGTCTGCTGGATGCCGCGCATCCGGGCGGCGGCAAAGCCGAGGGCCTCGGCCCAGTCCACCTCGCGCCAGGGTTCGTCGATCGTGTCGCGGATCATGGGCTTGAGGATGCGGTCCTTGTGGGTAGCATAGCCCCAGGCGAAGCGCCCCTTGACGCAGCTGTGCCCGTGGTTGGCCTTGCCGTTCTTCCAGGGCGTCATGCGCACGACGCGGTCGCCCTGCAGTTCGGCTTTGAACGAGCAGCCCACACCGCAATAGGCGCAGGTGGTGATGACCGACCGCTCGGGCGTGCCAAGCTCGATCACGGATTTTTCCTGCAGCGTCGCCGTCGGGCACGCCTGGACGCAGGCCCCGCACGAGACGCAGTCGGACGAGAGGAAATCATCCGCAGGGCCGCCCGCGGCAACGCGGCTCTCCCAGCCGCGGCCCGAGATCGTCAGCGCGAAGGTGCCCTGCACCTCTTCGCAGGCGCGCACGCAGCGGTTGCACACGATGCACTTCGAAGGATCGTAGCTGAAATAAGGGTTCGAGGTGTCCTTGGCCATCCACGCCCGGTTGGGCTCACCGCTCGAGTCGCGCGGCGCGAAGTGGTTGGCCAGCGATCCTCCCGGCGCGGCAGCATAGCGCACGTCGCGCAGCCCCACGGTCCCCGCCATGTCCTGCAATTCGCAATCGCCATTGGCCGAGCAGGTCAGGCAATCGAGCGGATGGTCGGAAATGTAGAGCTCCATCACCCCCTTGCGCAATTTGCGCACGCGGTCGGACTGGGTGCGCACCACCATGCCCGGAGCGACCGGGGTCGTGCACGAGGCGGGTGTGCCGCGCCGGCCGTCGATCTCGACCACGCAGAGCCGGCACGACCCGAACGCCTCGAGGCTGTCGGTCGCGCAGAGCTTGGGAATCGCGATGCCAGCCTCGGCGGCCGCGCGCATGACCGAGGTGCCTTCGGGCACCGTCACGGCGATGCCGTCGATCACGAGGCTGACCGGCGCACCGGTCCGGGCCGGAGTGCCCATGTCGCGCTCATCCATGGCCGGAATGATGAAATCCTTCATGGTGTCAGTCCTTCTGCGGGGCGCGTGTGTGGGCGACGAGGGCGTTGGCGTGGCCGTGGCCGAGCCCATGCGCGGACTTGAGCCAGGCCACGACCTCCATGTGCCGCGCAGCCTGTTTTTCGGCGATGAGGTCGATCCAGTGGCCGACCGGATACCCGTAGGTCCGTTCGATCGAAGGGAAGTAGGATTCAGGGCCCTTGATCTTGTCCGTCATTCGGCTGCCTCCCGCGCGACGCGGAAATCCTCGGGGAACTGGCGCAGCGCGCTCATCACCGGGAAGGGCGTGAAGCCGCCGAGCGCGCAGAGCGAGCCGTCCTTCATCGTCTCGCAGAGGTCCGACAGGATCCCGACGGCAGCAGCATCGCCCGCCGCGATGCGGTCGATTGTCTCGACCCCGCGCACCGCCCCGATCCGGCAGGGGGTGCACTTGCCGCAGCTCTCGATGGCGCAGAACTCCATCGCGAAACGCGCCATCGCGCGCATGTCGGCGCTGTCGTCGAAGACGACGACGCCAGCATGGCCGATGAGAGCGCCCTTGCGATCGTATTCTTCATAGCCGAAGGGCGTGTCGAACTGCGCGGGCGCGAGATAGGCGCCAAGCGGCCCGCCCACCTGTACGGCCTTGATCGGCCGCCCTGATGCCGTGCCGCCGCCGATATCCTGAACGATCTCCGAGAGTGTCAGGCCGAAGGCCGCCTCGAACAGCCCGCCGTGGCGGATGTTGCCGGCAAGCTGGATCGGGATCGTGCCGCGCGACCGGCCGAGCCCCAGATCCGCGTAATGCTGCGCGCCGCGCGCCAGAACCACCGGCACGCTTGCAAGCGTGATGACGTTGTTGACGACCGTGGGGCGGCCCATGAAGCCCTCGATGGCCGGCAGCGGCGGCTTGGCGCGCACGATGCCGCGCTTGCCCTCGAGCGAATTGAGAAGTGCAGTCTCCTCGCCGCAGACATAGGCCCCGGCACCTACGCGCAACTCGATGTCGAAGGCCCGGCCCGACCCGGCCGCATCTGGCCCGAGCAGGCCCGAGTCGCGCGCGATCTCGAGCGCGCGGCCAAGGATGCGGATGGCGTCGGGGTATTCGCTGCGCAGATAGACGAACCCCTTCGTCGCCCCCACGCCGAGGCCCGCGATCGCCATGCCCTCGATGAGGCAGAACGGATCACCCTCGATCAGCATCCGGTCGGCAAAGGTGCCGCTGTCGCCCTCGTCGGCGTTGCAGACGATGTATTTGCGGTCGGCCTTTGCCTCGGCGACCGTCTTCCACTTGATGCCCGTGGGAAAACCCGCCCCACCCCTGCCGCGCAGACCCGAGGCCGTGACTTCGGCGACGATCTCGGCGGGCGACATGGCGGCCGCGCGCCTTAGCCCCTCCAGCCCGCCATGGGCGGCATAGTCCGCGAGGTCGAGCGGGTCGATCAGCCCGCAGCGGGCAAAGGTCAGCCGCGTCTGGCGCGCGAAGAAGGGGATGTCCTCAACCCGGCCGAGGCCCCGCGCCCTGCCGTCGAGGATCGCGCCGACATCCGCGGGGCTGACGGGCCCGAACGCCTCGCGCCCTGCGCCGCGATCGATCTCGACCAGTGGTTCGAGCCAGATCATCCCGCGCGACCCGTTGCGCACGAGCGCAACCTCGATCCCCCGCGCTGCCGCTTCGGTCAGCACCGCCCCCGCGACCGCATCGGCCCCGAGCGCGCGGGCCGCGGCATCGCCGGGCACATAGACCTTCACGACCCCGGCCGTCATGCCCGCGCCTCGGAGATGAGGGCCGCGATCGCGGCGTCGTCGACCCGCCCCACCGGGCGGTCGTCGAGCATCGCGGCGGGCGCGCAGGCGCACAGCCCCAGGCAATAGACGGGCTCGACCGTCAGCGACCCGTCGGGGGTCGTGCCGTGCCAATCAAGGCCCAAGCGCGCCAGCGTCTCGTCGGCCAGCCGTGCCCCGCCCATGGCCTGGCAGGCTTCGGCGCGGCAGATCTTCAGCCGGTGACGCCCCGCCGGATGGTCGCGGAAATCGTGATAGAAGCTCACGACCCCGTGCACCTCGGCGCGCGAGATGTTGAGGGCCAACGCGATCTCGGCATGCGCCACGGCGGGAATGTGTCCGAAGGCCGCCTGGATCGCATGCAGGATGGGCAGCAGCGGCCCCTCGAGGTGGCGATGCGCCGCGATGATGGCGGCGATCTCGCCGGATCCGGGTGCTGGCTGCGGTGCTGGCATGCGAAGGCTCCTGTTGCACAGCCTCCGTCGCCTGCATCACGCGGGAAATCAATATCGAATATGCGTCAATCAATCAGGATATCCTATCAAAAACCTCCGCGATCTTGCGCGCCTCGGCCAGCAGAGCATCGAGAACGGGCGTGCGCGGATCCCGCTCGGGCAGGATCAGACCGACCCGATGCGCCTTGCCTCCGCCTTCGAGCGGGATGAGCGCGAGATCCTTGCCCCCTGCCAGAAAGCGCGCGATCGCCATCGGCACGATGGTCATGCACTGGCCTTCGGCGGCGCTGGCGATGAGGGTGATGAGGGTGTTCGATTCGATCTCGGGGCGCGGTGTCAGCCCGTGATCGGCGAAGATCTGGTTGATGATGCGCCGGTTTTGCATGTCTGGCGTCAGCAGCGCGAGCCGCGCGCCGTCGAGTTCGGACCAGCCGACCGCCGCACGCCCGGCGAACGGCCCGCCCTTGGGGCAGACGAGGACGTAGCTTTCCTCGTAGAGCGGCGCGCTGACGACCCGGCCGAGCGGCTCGTTGTCGAGATAGCTGATCCCGGCATCGGCCTCGAACCCCTCGAGCATCGCGAGGATCTCGCGCGAATTGCGCGACTGCACGGCAAAGCGCAGGCGCGGATGGCGCGCCGTCATCGCCGCGGCAAGCCGCGCGGCCCAGGTCAGTGCCGTCGGAATGACGGCAATGCGCACCTCGCCGGCAAGTCCGTGGCGCTTGGTGCGCATCTCTTCGCGCAGCTGCCGCGCATCGCCCACGATGCGCCGCGCCCACATCAGCGCGCTCTGCCCCTCGGGCGTCAGCCCGCCATAGCGCGACCCGCGGTGGACAAGCTGCACGCCGAGATGGGCCTCGAGCGACCGGATGCCGGCCGAGAGCGAGGGCTGCGAGATGTTGAGGCTCTCGGCCGCGCGGCCGAAATGCCCCTCGCGCGCGAGGGCGATCAGCATCTCGAGGCGGTCGATCATCGCGGATCCCTCTGGCGTGCGCAAGATTCCTAGCGCGGATCGCACGATCAGGCCAGCGGCCACCGCGTCGCCCTTGCTTCGGCCGCCCCGGGCGCGCTAGAGGCTCGGGTGTCATCGTGGGGGTCTGCACCATGTCCGAACCGTCCGATTTCGCCGACCGCATGCTCTCGCTCGGGCTCGCGCGCGTCTCCGAGGCCGCGGCCATCGCCTCGGCCCGCCTGATCGGGCGGGGCGACGAGAAGGCGGCCGATCAGGCCGCCGTCGACGCGATGCGCCGGCAGCTGAACCTCCTCGACATCCGCGGCACCGTGGTGATCGGCGAGGGCGAGCGCGACGAGGCGCCGATGCTCTATATCGGCGAGGCCGTCGGCAGCGGCAGCGGGCCCGAGGTCGACATCGCGCTCGACCCGCTCGAGGGCACGACGCTGACGGCCAAGGACATGCCGAACGCGCTCGCCGTCATCGCCATGGCGCCGCGCGGCAGCATGCTGCACGCCCCCGACGTCTACATGGACAAGCTCGCCATCGGCCCGGGCTATGCCGAGGGGACGGTCACGCTCGAGATGTCGCCCGC
>JBIKVM010000023.1:0-21662 GCA_044356825.1 Limisphaerales bacterium | reverse complement strand
GGGCCGCCGGGGGGTGCGGGGGAGACGGCCGGGGGGCGCTCCCCCCCGCACCCCCGGGGGTATTTCGGCCAAGATGAGGAGGCGGGATGCTGGTGCTCGATCATGTCGCGGTGGCGGCGGAGAGCCTCGGGGCGGGGCGGGAGGCGGTCGAGGCCGCGCTCGGGGTGCCGGTGCAGCCGGGCGGGCGGCATGCGGCCTTCGGGACGCACAACCTGCTCTTGGGCCTCGAGGGGGGGCTTTACCTCGAGGTGATCGCGGTCGATCCCGGGGCGGCGCCGCCCGGGCGGGCGCGGTGGTTCGACCTCGACCGCTTCGCCGGGGCGCCGCGGCCGGCTTCCTGGGTCTGCCGGGTGGCGGATCTTGATGCCGCGCTTTGCCTGCTGCCCGAGGCGGGGGAGGCCGTTCGGCTCGCGCGCGGGGATCTGCGCTGGCGGATGGCGGTGCCGGGCGACGGGCGGCTGCCCTTCGACGGGGTGTTTCCGGCGCTCATTGCCTGGGAGGGGGATCTGCACCCGGCGCGGATGCTCGCGCCGCGGGGCTGCGCGCTCGAGACGCTCGTGCTGCGCCATCCGCGGGCGGTCGAGCTTGCCGCGCGGCTCGGGCCCTTTCTCGACGATGGGCGGGTGCGGTTCGAGACGGGGGCGCCGGGGATCGGGATCGCGATCGCGACACCGTTCGGGCGGCGGGTGCTCGGGTGATCCGGGCGGCGGCGGAGGGGGATGTGGCGGGCATCCTCGCGATCTGGAACCCGGTCATCCGCGACACGCTCGCGACCTTCAACCCGGTCGAGAAGACGGCGGGGGACATCGCGCGGATGATCGCCGAGCGGGCGGCGGCGGGGCATGGGTTCCTTGTCGCGGAAGGGGCGGGAGGGATCGCGGGGTTTGCGACCTATGGCCAGTTCCGGGGGGGCGCGGGCTATGCGCGCACGATGGAGCACACGGTGATGCTGGCGCCTTCGGCCCGTGGGCGGGGGATCGGGCGGGCGCTGATGGCGGCACTCGAGGATCATGCGCGGGCGGGCGGCGCGAAGTCGATGTTTGCGGGCGTGAGTGCGGCGAACCCCGAGGGCCGGGCGTTTCACGCGCGCCTGGGCTATGGCTTGGTCGCGGTGCTGCCCGCGGTCGGGTTCAAGGCGGGGCGCTGGCTCGATCTCGTGCTCATGCAGAAGTTTCTGGCCTGACAGGGGCGCGGCGGGGGCCTAGGATGGCGGGCATGTCGATCTGGGTGCGCATCACCGCTGCCGTGTCGGCGCTGGCCCGGGGCGAGGGGCTTGGCGCCGTGCTCGAGCGGCTGCGCGCGCCGCCCGAGCGCTCGGTCGCCTTCACCATCGCGATCATCGCGCTCGGGGCGAAGATGGCCAAGGCCGACGGGCGGGTGACGCGCGACGAGGTGGCGGCCTTCCGGCGCGTCTTCGTCATCCCGCCGGCCGAGGAGGAGCATGCCGCGCGCGTCTTCAACCTTGCCCGGCAGGATGTGGCGGGCTTCGAGGAATGGGCGCGGCGGATCGCGCGGATGTTTCGGCGCAGCGCGGCGATGAAGGCGCAGATCCTCGAGGGACTCTTGCAGGTCGCGGTGGCGGACGGCGAATACCATCCGGCCGAGGCGGCGTTTCTGGCCCGGGTCGCGGAGATCTTCGGGGTGGGCGAGGGGGTGTTTGCGATGCTTCGGGCGCGTCATCTGCCGGGAGCGGCACCTGATCCGCATGCGGTCCTGGGCGTTGCGCCCGGTGCGCCCTGGGCGGAGGTGCGCGCGGCCTGGCGGCGGGCGGTGCGCGAGGCCCATCCCGACCGGCTTGCGGCGCAGGGCTTGCCGCCCGAGGCGGTGAAGCTTGCCGAGGCGCGGATGGCACGGGTCAATGCGGCCTGGGCGGACCTTCTTGCCGCGCGCGCGGCCGTCGGCGGCGAAGGATCAGGCTGAGGCGGCGGCGAGGGTTGCGATCAGCGCTGCCTCGTCGGGCAGGACGGGATTGCCCTGCATCGAGGAGGCCCCGCGCGATTCCCGGGCCACGGCGGCATGATCGCGGGGGCTGAGCCCGAGGGTGGCAAGGTCGGGCAGGCCCCGCGCGCATGCCCAGACGGCGAGGGTGCGGGGGGCATCTAGGGCGCTGCCGCCGAGTGTTTCGGCGATGCGGGAGCAGACCTCATCGATGCGTGTCCGGGTCTCGGGCCCCGCGAGGGTGCGGTTCATCGCGAGGACGGGGCCGAGAAGCACGCCGCAGATCGCCCCGTGCGCGGCCCCGCAGCGCCCGCCGATCACGCCCGCAAGTCCGTGTACCGCGCCGAGGCCCCCGTTCGTCAGTGCGATCCCGCCGGCGAGCGCGGCCCAGGCCATGGTGGCGCGCGCGGCGGGGTCCTCAGCCTCGGTCAAGCGCTTGAGTGCCGCGAGTGCGGGACCGAGGGCGGCGCGTGCCAGCGCATCGCTGTAGGGCGTGGCGCGGCGGCCGATCAGCGGCTCGATCAGTTGCGTGATCGCATCGAGGCCCGAGGCGAGCGTCACCTCGGGCGGGCAGCCTGCCATCAGCTCGGGATCGACGAGCGCGATGCGCGGCATCATCTTGTCATCCCGCAGGCTGACCTTGCGGCCATGGTCGGGCAGGCCGATGACCGCGTTGCGGGTGGCCTCGGACCCGGTTCCGGCGGTTGTCGGGATCGCGATGACCGGGAGCGGATCGGCACGAAGCGGCAGGCCGCGGCCCGCCACCTCAAGATGGTCGAGCGGCCCGCCCGGCGCGGGGATCAGCGCCGCAAGCGCCTTGCCGAGGTCGAGCGCCGCACCGCCACCGATCGCCACGACCCATTGGGGCCGGTGCGGGCGCGCCGCCCCGAGCGCTGCCTCGAGCATCGCGAGCGTCGGCTCGGAGGGGCAGGCAAGTGTCAGCACCGTCGCCCCCTCGCGCGCCAGCCCGTCCGGAAGCCACGCCGCGCGCGCCGGATTCGCACCGTGGACGACGATCCCGCGTGGTCCGAGCGCGGCTGCGAGGGCCGGCGCCCGGCGTGCCTCGCCCGGGCCGAGGTGGACGCGCCCGGGCGGGATGATCGCGAAGCTCACAGCGACATCGTGGCCGCGACGGCGCGCTGCCAGCGGGCGTATTTTGCGGCGCGCCGGTCGGGCTCCATCGCGGGGTCGAAGCGGCGTTCGAGCGCCCAGGCCTTGGCGAAGCCCGCGGCGTCGGGGCAGACGCCCGCGTGCGAGCCCGCAAGCCAGGCGGCGCCGAGCGCCGTCGTCTCGGTCACGACCGGCCGGTCGACCGGCGCGCCGAGGATGTCGGCCAGGAACTGCATCGCCCAGTCGCTTGCCGTCATGCCGCCATCGACGCGCAGCACGCCGGTCGCGGCCGTGCCCCAGTCGGCGCGCATCGCCTCGAGCAGGTCGCGTGTCTGGTAGCCCACGCTCTCGAGGGCGGCGCGCGCGAATTCGGCTGGCCCGGAGTTGCGCGTGAGCCCGTAGACCGCGCCGCGGCAGTCGGGCCGCCAGTAGGGCGCGCCGAGCCCGGTGAAGGCGGGGACGAGCACGACCTCCTGCGCGGGGTCGGCGGCCTCGGCCAGCGCCTGCGTCTCGGCGGCCGTGCGGATGATGCGCAGCCCGTCGCGCAGCCATTGCACGACCGCACCCGCGATGAAGATCGACCCCTCGAGCGCATAGGTCGTCTGCCCGCCCAGCCGGTAGGCGATGGTGGTGAGCAGCCGGTTGCGCGAGGGCACCCGGTCGGCCCCGGTGTTGAGCAGCGCAAAGCACCCCGTGCCATAGGTCGATTTCATCATGCCGGGCGCAAAGCAGGCCTGCCCGATGGTCGCGGCCTGCTGGTCGCCCGCGACGCCCATGATCGGGATCTCGCGGCCGAAGAGGTCGGCGCGGGTGCGGCCGAAGTCGGCGGCACAGTCGCGCACCTCGGGCAGCATCGCCATCGGCACGCCGAAGAGCGCGCAGAGATCGGCATCCCACGCGCCGCGCCCGATGTCGTAAAGCATGGTGCGCGCGGCGTTGGTGGCGTCCGTCGCATGGACGCGCCCGCCCGTCAGCTTCCAGATCAGATAGCAGTCGACCGTGCCGAAGGCGATCTCGCCCCGCTCCGCGCGCCCGCGCGCTCCCGGCACGGCATCGAGGATCGCGCCCACCTTGGTGGCCGAGAAATAGGGGTCGAGCAGCAGCCCGGTGCGGGCGCTGACCATGGCCTCGTGCCCCTCGGCGCGCAGGCGCGCGCAGACGGGGGCGGTGCGCCGGTCCTGCCAGACGATGGCGCGGTGGATGGGCTCGCCCGTGCGGCGGTCCCACAGCAGCGTCGTCTCGCGCTGGTTGGTGATGCCGATGGCGGCGATGGCGGTGGCGTCGATGCCCGCCCGTTCGATCGCGGCGCGCGCGGTGCCCGCGACCGAGGCCCAGATGTCGGCCGGGTCATGCTCGACAAGGCCCGGCGCGGGGTAGTGCTGGGGAAACTCCTCCTGCGCGACGGCCCTGACGCGCAGGCCCGCGTCGAAGACGATCGCGCGCGAGGATGTCGTGCCCTGATCAATGGCGAGGATGTGGGTCATGGCTGTCCTGCGGCGTCGGGGAAGCTTTGGGGGGAAGCTTCGGGGGGAGGCGTCGGGGTGAAGCGGTCGTTGGCGCCCAGTCCCGCGAGGATCCTCGGACGCGCCCGGGCGAGGCGGGCGGCGCGCGTGGCGGAGCTCGAGGTGGCGGCAAGATGGTGCAGCCAGCTCTTCCGCCGCCCCGGGGTCAGGCGGTGAAAGGCCGCCGAGAGATCGGGGTCGAGGTCGAGCGCCTCGGTCAGCCCGTCGGGCCAGTCGGGTGCCTGCGTCTCGGGCGGGGCGCGCCTGCCGGCGGCTGCGTGCGCCATCGCCTCGCGCAGGTGGGCGTCGATCGCGGCCGAGCGGGCGGCCACCTCGGCCGCGGCGGTAAAGCGGATCATGTCGGGATGGCGCGTGTTCGGCCCCTGCCGCTCGAGCAGGCCGCCCGTGTTGCCCAGAAGTGCGGCCTCGAAGAAGATCAGGCGGAAGTCGCCGCGCGTCGCGCCAAGGATCGCGACATTGCGGCCCGCATGCACGTAGCACGGGTGGCCCCACTTCGCCGTCTCGGACATGCCGGTGGCAAGCAGGAGGTCGCGCAGCGCGGCGAGGCCCTCGGCCCAGTTCAGGGCGCTGCACGCGGGCGTGTCGAAGCGCGCGCAGCGGCCGCACCCGCGGGAGAAGAACTCCTCGACCAGCCGGATCATGGCCATCGGCGCGGTTCCACCTTTCGAAGACGAGGGGGCGGGGCGCAAGGCCCCGCCCCCCGAAGCGGCATCAGTTCTGCCAGGACTTGATCAGCTCGTCATAGCTGATCGTCTCGCCGGCGGGCTTCTCGTTCTCGAGCTTCGCGACCGGGGCGCCGGGCGCGTCGAGCCAGACCTGCGGGTCCTGCGGCTCGTTCATCTTCGGGCCGATGTCGCCCTGGACGCCAGCGCGCTCAAGCCGCTCGAGGACCTTCTCCTGCTCCTCGCAGAGGGCATCGAGCGCCTCCTGCGGGGTCTTGGCGCCCGACATGGCGTCGCCGATGTTCTGCCACCACAGCTGCGCGAGCTTGGGGTAGTCGGGCACGTTCGTCCCCGTCGGCGACCACTGGACGCGGGCGGGCGAGCG
Source organism: Limisphaerales bacterium (assembly GCA_044356825.1). Classification (GTDB taxonomy): domain Bacteria; phylum Pseudomonadota; class Alphaproteobacteria; order Rhodobacterales; family Rhodobacteraceae; genus JAUREX01. The sequence continues at coordinate 16,044 of JBIKVM010000023.1, read as the reverse complement.
GTAGAACTCGATCAGGCCGCCGAGCTTCGGGGCGCGATCGGTGAACGACTGGTGCTGCACCGTCGATTCGCGGATGAAGGTCAGGCCGACGTGCGACTTCTTCACGTCGACGGTCTTCGAGGTCACGAACTGGGCGTAGAGCCAGGCGGCCTGCGCGCGGTCGACCGGGGTCGACTTGAGCAGCGTCCACGAGCCCGCGTCCTGATAGCCGACCTTCATCCCGTCCTGCCAGTAGGAGCCGTGCGGCGAGGGGGCCATGCGCCACTTGGGCGTGCCGTCCGCGTTCATCACCGGGATGCCTTCCTTCACCATGTCGGCGGTGAAGGCGGTGTACCAGAACATCTGCTGGGCGATGTTGCCCTGGGCGGGGACCGGGCCGGCCTCGCCGAAGGTCATGCCCTGGGCTTCGGGCGGGCTGTACTTCTGCAGCCACTCGATCGCCTTCGTCACGGCATAGACGGCCGCCGCGTCGTTCGTCGCACCGCCGCGGGCCACGCAGGAGCCGACCGGGCGCGAGTTCTCGTCGACCCGGATGCCCCACTCGTCAACCGGCAGACCGTTCGGCTCGCCGACGTCGCCCATGCCGGCCATCGACATCCACGCGTCGGTGTAGCGCCAGCCGAGCGAGGGATCCTTCTTGCCGTAGTCCATGTTGCCATAGACGCCAGAGGCCGGGCCGTCGGCATAGGACATGTCGCGGCCGGTGAAGAACTCCGCGATGTCCTCATAGGCCGACCAGTTGAGCGGCACGCCGAGGTCGTAGCCGTACTTGGCCTTGAAGTCTTCCTGCGACTTCGGATGGTTGAACCAGTCGTAACGGAACCAGTAGAGGTTCGCGAACTGCTGGTCGGGCAGCTGGTAGACCTTGCCGTCGGGCGCGGTCACGAACTTCAGGCCGATAAAGTCGGCCATGTCGAGGTTGGGGTTGGTGACGGCCTTGCCCTCGCCCTCGATCCAGTCCGACAGGATGCGGGCCTGCTGATAGCGCCAGTGGGTGCCGATCAGGTCCGAGTCGTTGATGTAGGCGTCATAGACGTTCTCGCCCGTCTGCATCTGCGTCTGCAGCTTCTCGACGACGTCGCCCTCGCCGATCAGGTCGTGGGTGATCTTGATGCCCGTGATCGCGGTGAAGGCCGGGGCGAGCACCTTGGCCTCGTATTCATGCGTGGTGATCGTCTCGGAGACGACCTTGATCTCCATGCCGGCATAGGGCTTGGCGGCATCGATGAACCACTGCATCTCGGCTTCCTGGTCGGCGCGGCTCAGCGTCGACAGATCGCCGATTTCGGCGTCGAGGAAGGCCTTGGCGGCATTCATGTCCGCCCAGGCCGGCATCGCGCCGGTCGCAACGAGCGCGAGCGCCATTGCGGTCAAAGTCCGGATTGGTCTCATTCCGTATCCTCCCGATAATTCAACAACCGGTTCCATTATCTGCCCCGGGGCGGGGTGATCCAGCCCCGAGGCGGTTCGTTCCCCCCTAGACCCAGCGGAACACCGCCGCGGCATAGACGAGGCAGAGTGCGAGAGCCCCCCAGAGGGGCGGCCCTGCGACGAAGAGCCAGGCCAGAGAAATGAAGGCCGAGCCCAAGAGCGAAATGAACAGCCTGTCGCCCCGCGTCGTCTCGATCCGCAAGATGCCCACGCGGGGTGTCTCGGGCCAGCGGATCGCGAGCAGGGTGAAGGTCACAAGCAGCGTTGCGATGATCCAGAAGAAGAGCGCGACCGGCAGCGTCCAGGCCATCCAGTTGCCTTCGATCATCGGGGCGAACCAGTCGATCGCGCCATCGCGCCGCGGCGCAATCCAGAAAATGGCGCCAAGCGCCGCCAGAAGGATACCCGCCGGAAGGATCACGGCCAGAACAGGCAGCGGACGACCCATCACACCCTCCCCAGAGCGAAACCGCGCGCGATGTAGTTGCGCACGAACCAGATCACGAGCGCGCCGGGTATGATCGTGAGCACGCCCGCCGCCGCCAGCACTCCCCAGTCCATCCCCGAGGCCGACACCGTGCGCGTCATCGTCGCCGCGATCGGCTTGGCGTTGACCGAGGTCAGCGTGCGCGACAGCAGCAGTTCGACCCAGCTGAACATGAAGCAGAAGAACGCCGCCACCCCGATCCCCAAGGCGATGAGCGGCATGAAGATCTTCACGAAGAAGCGCGGGAAGGAATAGCCGTCGATGTAGGCCGTCTCGTCGATCTCCTTGGGGACGCCACGCATGAAGCCCTCGAGGATCCAGACCGCGAGCGGCACGTTGAACAGGCAATGCGCGAGCGCCACCGCGATGTGCGTGTCGAAGAGCCCGACCGAGGAATAGAGCTGGAAGAACGGCAGCGCGAAGACCGCGGGTGGCGCCATGCGGTTCGTGAGCAGCCAGAAGAAGAGGTGGTTGTCGCCGAGGAAGCGGTAGCGCGAGAAGGCATAGGCCGCCGGCAGCGCCACCGTGATCGAGATCACGGTGTTCATCACCACATAGGTAATCGAGTTGACGTAGCCCATGTACCAGGCCGGGTCGGTCAGGATGGTGATGTAGTTGGCGAAGGTCAGGTCGTTCGGCCAGAGGGTGAAGGTCGAGGTGATCTCGGTGTTCGTCTTGAGGCTCATATTCACGAGCCAATAGATCGGCAGCATGAGGAACAGCAGGTAGAGCGTCATGACGATGATCGACGACCGGGCGCGCATCAGCGGTCCTCCTCGCGGTCGAGGTTCGTCATCACCGTGTAGAAGACCCACGACACGAGAAGGATGACGAGGAAATACATGATCGAGAACGCCGCCGCGGGCCCGAGGTCGAACTGCCCCACGGCCATCTTGACGAGGTCGATCGAGAGGAATGTCGTCGAGTTGCCCGGTCCACCGCCGGTGACGACGAAGGGCTCGGTGTAGATCATGAAGCTGTCCATGAAGCGCAAGAGCACCGCGATCAGCAGCACCCCCTTCATCTTGGGCAGTTCGATGTAGCGAAACACGCTCCAGCGCGAGGCCTGGTCGATCCGCGCCGCTTGGTAATAGGCCTGCGGGATCGAGCGCAGCCCGGCATAGGCAAGCAGGGCCACAAGGCTCGTCCAGTGCCAGACATCCATCACGATGACGGTGAGCCACGCATCAAGCGGGTCGTTCGTGTAGTTGTAGTCCACCCCCGCCGCCGCGAGGCTATGACCCAGAAGCCCGATGTCGACCCGACCGAAGATCTGCCAGATCGTGCCCACCACGTTGAACGGGATCAGAAGCGGCAGCGCCATCAGCACGAGGCACAGGCTCGCCCAGGCGCCGCGCTTGGGCATGTTGAGGGCGATGTAGATCCCGAGCGGGACCTCAATCGCGAGGATGATCGCGGAAAAGAGGATCTGCCGGCCGAGCGCGTCATGGAGCCGTTCCGAGGTCACCATCTCCTCGAACCACTCGAGCCCAACCCAGAAGAACTCGTTGTTGCCGAAGGTGTCGTTCAGCGCGTAGTTGACCACCGTCATGAGCGGTATCACGGCCGAGAAGGCCACCACCACCAGAACCGGCAGGACGAGGAACCACGCGCGGTTGTTCTGCGTCTTGTCCATCAGCGCCCCTCCGCCTCGGGTGACACGCGCCAGTCGTCGGCATAGACGCTGATCCGGCCCGGGTCGAAGACGGCCTGCGTGGCGTCGGCCGCGATGGGCGTGCCCTCGGGAACCATGATGTTGATCGGGCCGAAGGCGCCCTCGGCGCGCACGATGCGGTGCCGCCCGACGTCCTCGACGCGCCGGACCGCCACGGTCAGACCGCCCGCGGCCGCCAGCGTCACATGCTCGGGGCGGATGCCGATCCGCGTGCGGCCAGTCAGCGCGCCATACCGCGCCCCGAGCGGCACGCTGCCGCCGTCGAGATGCGCCTGCTCCCCCGCGATGCGGGCATCGAACAGGTTCATCCCCGGCGAGCCGATGAAATAGCCCACGAAGGTGTGCGCCGGGGTCTCGAACAACTCCTTGGGCGTGCCGACCTGAACCACGCGGCCGTCATACATCACCACGACGCGGTCGGCGAAGGTCAGCGCCTCGGTCTGATCGTGGGTGACATAGATCATCGTGTGGCCGAAATCGCGATGCAGCGCCTTGAGTTGCGTGCGCAGTTCCCATTTCATGTGGGGGTCGATCACGGTCAGCGGCTCATCGAAGAGGACCGCGTTCACGTCCTCGCGCACCATGCCGCGCCCGAGGCTGATCTTCTGCTTGGCATCCGCCGTCAGCGCGCGCGCCTTGCGATCGAGCGACTGCTCCATACCGATCATCTTCGCCACCGCCTGCACCCGCGCCGCCACATAGGCCGCGTCGCGGCCGCGGTTGCGCAGCGGAAAGGCGAGGTTCTCGCGCACCGTCATCGTGTCGTAGACGACCGGGAACTGGAACACCTGCGCGATGTTGCGGTCTGCCGTCGCGGCATCGGTGACATCGAGATCGCCAAACATCACCCGGCCGCGCGACGGGCGGATGAGGCCCGAGATGACATTGAGAAGCGTGGTCTTGCCACAACCCGACGGGCCGAGCAGCGCATAGGCTCCGCCATCGTCCCAGACATGGGTCGTGGGCTTCAGCGCGAAATCATCGTCGCCCGCGGGGTTGGCCAGATAGCTGTGCGCGAGATCGCTGAGCGTGATCCTTGCCATGGTCAGGCACCTCCGCCGGCGTCGGCCGTGGCATAGGGGGCGGGCGCGGCAAGCCGGCCGTCGGCCGCGAAGAGATAGACATGCGCTGGATCGAGCCAGATGCCGATCCCTGTTCCGGGCGGCATGTCGTGCACCCCGTGCACGAGCGCGACCCAGTCATCCCCCCCGTGGTCGAGGTGCAGGAACGTCTCGGCGCCGGTGATCTCGCTCACCCCGAGGGTGCAGCGGAATTCGACCGCGTCCGGCCCGTGGCGCTCGATCCCGAGATGGTTGGCGCGGAACCCTGCCAGATAGCGCCCGTCCGGGATCCGGGCCGCAGCGCCCCGCGCGGGGGCGTGGACATCAGCCCCGAGCGTCAGTCGGCCGCCCGCCTTGGTGCAGGCCACGAAATTCATCGGCGGGTCGGAGAAGACGCGCGCCGTCACGGTGTCGTGCGGGGCGCGATAGACCTCTGGCGTCGGGCCGAACTGCGTCACGCGCCCTTCCCACATCGTCGCGGTGTTGCCGCCGAGCAGGAGCGCCTCTTCGGGTTCGGTGGTGGCATAGACGAAGATCGCGCCCGAAGCTTCGAAGATGCGCGGGATCTCGACCCGGAGTTCCTCGCGCAGCTTGTAGTCGAGGTTGGCGAGCGGTTCATCAAGCAAGACAAGCCCCGCACCCTTGACGAGCGCGCGCGCCAGAGCGCAGCGCTGCTGCTGGCCACCCGAGAGTTCAAGCGGCTTGCGCCCGAGCATGGGCGTCAGGCGCAGCATCTCGGCCGTCTCGCGCACGCGGCGGTCGATCTCGGCCCCGTCGCGCCCGAGGATGCGCAACGGCGAGGCGATGTTCTCGTAGACGCTGAGGCCGGGGTAGTTGATGAACTGCTGATAGACCATCGCAACGCCGCGCTGCTGCACGGGCATCCCCGTCACGTCGTGGCCGTCCCACAGGATGCGGCCCGCATCCGGGCGATCAAGCCCCGCCATCAGCCGCATAAGGCTCGTCTTGCCCGACAGGGTCGGGCCGAGCAGCACGTTCATCGTGCCGCGGGCAAGGCGCAGGTCGGTCGGGTGGATGTGGACCCGCCCGCCGACCGATCGCGCGACCCCGTGAAGTTCGAGTGTCATGCGGCATGCTCCATCAGATCACCTCGCGAAGGGGCGCAGGCGCGAGGCGCTCGGCCATTGCGGCATCTAGTGCGGCAATCTCGGACGCCGTCATCCGCAGGCCAAGCTTGCTGCGCCGCCAGACCACGTCCTCGGCGGTGCGAGCATATTCGCGTGTCATGAGCCAGCGCAACTCGGCCTCGGTCAGGGTGGCCCCGAAATCGCGGCCGAGATCGGCCGCGCTGCGCGCGCCTCCCACGACAAGCGCCGCCTCGGTGCCATAGGCACGGCAGAGCCTGCGCGCGTGGCTCTCGCCCAGCCACGGGTGGCTTGCGCGCAGCCGCGCCACGAGCGCGGCGAATCCGTCGTGCGGGGAATCACCGCCCGGCAGGGGCACGCGTGCCGTCCACGGCCCCCTGAGGCCCGCGAAGTGGGGCTGAAGCTGCGCCATCGCGCTTTCGGCCAGCCGGCGATAGGTCGTGATCTTGCCGCCGAAGACATTGAGGAGCGGCGGCCCGTTCGCATCGCAGCGCAGCACATAGTCGCGTGTGGCCTGCGTGGCCGAACTCGCACCGTCGTCATAGAGCGGGCGCACGCCCGAATAGCTCCAGACCACATCCTCATGCGTCACGGGCCGCGCGAAATAGCGCGAGGCGAAGGCCAGCAGATAAGCCTCCTCCTCGGGCGTGCAGCGCGCCTCGGATGGGTCGCCCGTGTGGTCCTTGTCGGTGGTGCCGAGCAAGGTGAAATCGCCTTCATAGGGGATCGCGAAGATGATCCGCCCGTCCGGACCCTGGAAGAAATAGCAGCGGTCGTGATCATAGAGCTTGCGGGTGACGATGTGGCTGCCGCGCACGAGGCGGACGCGCTCGGGCGTGTTGATGCGCGCGACATTGCGGATCACGTCTCCGACCCAGGGCCCGGCAGCGTTGACAAGGACGCGCGCCCGATGCACCCGCCGCCCGCCCTCGCCATCGGTCACGATTTCCCAGTGATCGCCCGCGCGGGTGGCGGAGATCACGCGCGTGCGCACGAGGATGCGCGCGCCACGCGCCTCGGCGTCGCGGGCATTGAGGATCACGAGTCGCGAATCCTCGACCCAGCAGTCCGAGTACTCCCAGGCGGTGCGGAATTCGGGCCGCAGCGGAACCCCCGCCGGGTCGCGACCGAGATCGAGCGTGCGCGTCGGCGGCAGGATCTTGCGGCCCCCGAGCGTGTCGTAGAGGAAGAGCCCGAGCCGGATGAGCCACGCGGGCCGGCGGCCCTTCATCCAGGGCATCATCCGCGAGAGCAACCGCGAGGTCGGCGTGTCGCTGTCAAAGCGCATGTCGGGGTGCCAGGGCAGCACGAAGCGCATCGGCCATGAGATGTGCGGCATGGCGACCAGCAGCGTCTCGCGCTCTTCGAGGGCCTCGCGCACAAGGCGGAACTCGAAGAACTCGAGATAGCGCAGACCGCCGTGAAAGAGCTTGGTCGATGAGGACGAGGTGGCGTTGCCGAGGTCGCCCCGCTCGGCAAGCATGACCGACAGGCCCCGGCCCGACGCGTCGCGCGCGATCCCGCAGCCGTTGATGCCGCCGCCAATGATGAAGACATCGGCCATTCCCGGCCGTTCGCCCTGCGTCACGCCCGTCCTCCCGGGGTATCGAGGTCAAAGCATCACGGCCGCGCGCGGGGGTCAACCAGTTTTTTCGTTTCGGCGCGATTTGGTGGCAAAACGAATATCAAAACGGGAATTCGAACCCCGAACGCACCGCGATGCGCGGGATCCCGCGTGGCGTTTGCGCGATTGCGCGGAGCGTTCCGGCCAGACCGCGTCCGCCGGCCCTGCTCTGGCGCCGCAAGACCCGCAGTTGCCGACGCTCCGAGTGTTCAAATCCGATTCGTGACGTTGTCGCCGATCGCGCCACGTTCTGGCGCGCCGATGTCCGCGAGTGCCCATCGCACCCGCACCACGGCGCCCGGGGGCTGGTCAGGGTCGCTCTCGTTGGCGAAGTCAAGCTCGGCGCCGGCACGCTCGAGCAGGGTCTTCGCGATGAAGAGGCCAAGCCCCATCCCGCCCCGCTCGGGCGGGCGCGCGCCGTCCGTGTCCGTGCTGCCGCCGCTGCCGCGCAGGAACGGCTCGCCCAGGCGCGGCAACAGGTTTTGCGGATACCCGGGCCCGTCGTCGCGCACCACGACCAGCAGTCCCGTGGCGCTCCAGCTTCCCTCGATCCGCACGTCCGAACGCGCGTGATCGACCGCGTTCTGGATGAGATTGCGAAGACCGTGAATGATTTCGGGCCGCCGCGCGATCACCGGCTGGCGCGGGGCGCCGCCACCTTCGGGCGCGAGCGCGAATTCGATCCGCCGCCCGCGCGCGGCGTGGGGCTCGGCGGCCTCGCGCAGGACCTGTCCGAGCGGCGCATGGCGCAGGTGCAGATCATCCTTGCCGATCCGGCCCATGGAATGAAGGATGTCGCGGCAGCGGTCGGCCTGCTCGCCGATGAGGCGGATGTCGTCGTGCACCTCGGCCAGATCCTTGCGACCCGCGACTGCCCGGGCAAGTTCGCTGCTGACGAGCTTGATCGTCGCCAGGGGCGTGCCCAGTTCATGCGCGGTCGCCGCCACGACACCCGACAGGTCGGTCAACTTCTGCTCGCGCGCGAGCGCCATCTGGGTGGCGCTCAGCGCCCGCGCCACCCCGCGCAATTCGGTCGCGACACGGTGCGAATAGGCCGACAGGAACACGACGCCGAGCACGATCGACAGCCAGAAGCCGAGTTCGAAGAGTTGCGGCACCGCGAGGATCACGCCCGAAGTCGTGCGCAGCGGCAGATGCACGAAGGCCACGATGGTCACGAGGATGACCGTCACCACCCCAAGGATTACCGTGCTGCGCAGTCCGAGCGCCGAGGCTGCGACCGTCACCGGCCCCACGATGAGGAGCGCGAACGGGTTGTTGAGGCCCCCGGTGAGCGAAAGCACCAGCGCGAGTTGCGCAAGGTCAGAGATCAGCGTCAGGACGGCTTCGGCCTCGCTCAGCGCGCGGTTGTCGCGCCGGGTGGCGAGGATCGCGAGGTTCGCGAGCACCAGCAGCGCAACCGCCATCCCGCAGGCCGCGAGCGGCAGCGCGATGTCGAAGGCATAGGTGGCCACAAGGATGGTTGCGACCTGCGCGGCCGCCGCAACCCATCGCAACGCAGCAAGCGTGCGCGGGCGCACCCATGTGTTGCCGGCCTCGATCTCGGCCCCCGCCGCGCCTGTCATCGGCTCCCCTCCGGGTTGCGGTGGCCGGTCGGGATTGCTAGATCCGCCGCGACCGCTTGGCGCGATGCTGCCGCAAAGCCGCGCCGAAAGCGACCCCGCATTTGCGCTTCAGGGCCGCCATGACACGACTTTACGCCATCATCGCCGCCGCTGCCGTTCTGGTTGGACTGGGCGCGAGCGCGTTGTGGGTTCTCTGGCCCCGACCCGAGGACCGTTTCGCCCAGTGCCGCGAAAGCGTCATCGCGGGCGGGGCAGGGGCCATCGGCGGGCCGTTCGCCCTAACGGGGCCGGACGGCGTGCGGCGCACGGATGCCGACATCATCACAAAGCCAACGCTGCTTTACTTCGGCTATGCCTTCTGCCCTGACGTCTGTCCGATGGACAACCAGCGCAATGCCGAGGCGGTCGACCTGCTCGTGACCGAGGGGCACGACGTGCAGCCCGTGTTCATCTCGGTCGATCCTGCCCGTGATACGCCCGAGGTGCTGGCCGATTTCGCCTCATGGGCGCATCCGCGCATGATCGCGCTGACCGGGACGGAAGAGGAGCTGCGCGAGGCCGCGCGCGCCTATCGCGTCTATTTCAAGGCGCAGGAGGTGGTCGATGACTTCTATCTCGTCGATCACACCACATTCACCTATCTCGTTTTGCCAGATCACGGATTTGTCGATTTCTTCCGACGTGAGGCCACGCCTGCCGAAGTGGCGGAACGCACGGCATGTTTTCTCGGCCTGCAATGAGTCTCGTGCGCGGATGCATTTGACCTGTGGCATCGTGACACCTATTTAGAACATCGTGAGCAACTCGTCGAAAGGCGCGGGCATGACGGAAACTGCGCTGCCGGACCTCGGGCCGGACCGATCCATCCTTCTGGTCGACGACGACGAGGCATTCCTCAAGCGCCTTGCAAAGGCCCTTGAGCGGCGCGGGTTCGAGCCCGAAATCGCCGAGACAGTGGCTGACGGAAAGGCCATCGCCGAACGGCGCGCGCCGGCCTATGCGGTCATCGACCTGCGGTTGCAGGACGGCAACGGCCTCGATGTCGTCGAGGTGCTGCACGCCCGCCGGCCCGATTGCCGCGCCATCGTGCTGACGGGGTATGGCGCCATCGCGACGGCGGTTGCGGCGGTGAAGATCGGGGCGGTCGATTACCTATCGAAACCCGCCGACGCCGACGACATCACGCGCGCGCTGCTCGCGCAGGGGGATGGCGCGCTGCCGCCGCCGTCGGACAACCCGATGTCGGCCGACCGCGTCCGGTGGGAGCATATCCAGCGCGTCTATGAGCAATGCGACCGCAACGTGAGCGAGACGGCCCGCCGCCTCGGGATGCACCGCCGCACGCTGCAGCGCATCCTCGCCAAGCGCAGCCCGAAATAGGGTCAGCCGACGATCGTCGCCTCGGTCGCGGCGCGCAGTTCGGATTCCGTCACGCCCTCGGCCGTCTCGACGATCTTCAGCCCCCCCGGCACGACATCGAGCACGCCGAGGTTCGAGATGATGCGGTTCACAACCCCCTTGCCCGTGAGAGGCAGGGTGCAGCGCCGCAGCACCTTCGATTCGCCCGCCTTGTTCGTGTGGTCCATCACCACCACGACCCGGCCCACGCCCGCGACAAGGTCCATCGCCCCGCCCATGCCCTTGACCAGCTTGCCCGGGATCATCCAGTTCGCGAGGTCGCCCTCTTCCGAGACCTCCATCGCGCCGAGGATCGCCATCGCGATCTTGCCGCCCCGGATCATCCCGAACGAGGTCGCGCTGTCGAAATAGGCCGTCTGCGGCAGTTCGGTGATCGTCTGCTTGCCGGCGTTGATGAGGTCGGGGTCGACCTCGTCCTCGGTCGGGAAGGGTCCCATGCCGAGCATCCCGTTCTCGGATTGCAGCGTCACCGAGATGCCCTTGGGGATGTAGTTCGAGACAAGCGTCGGGATCCCGATCCCGAGGTTGACATACCAGCCGTCACGCAGTTCGAGCGCTGCGCGGGCGGCCATCTGGTTGCGGTCCCATGCCATGATGCGTCCCTCCCTCAGGCCGCCCGCGTGGTGCGGTTCTCGATGCGCTTCTCGTGCCGGCCCGCGATGATGCGGTGGACATAGATCCCCGGCAGGTGGATCGTGTCGGGGTCGAGGCTGCCCAGCGGCACGATCTCCTCGACCTCGGCCACGCAGACCTTGCCGCAGCTTGCCGCGGGCGGGTTGAAGTTGCGCGCCGTCTTGCGAAAGACGAGGTTGCCCGAGGGGTCGGCCTTCCAGGCCTTGACGATCGAGAGGTCGGCGACGATCGCGCGTTCGAGGATGTAGGTGCGGCCGCCGAAGTCCATGTGCTCCTTGCCCTCGGCGATGACGGTGCCGACGCCCGTCGCGGTATAAAAGCCCGGGATCCCCGCGCCGCCCGCCCGCATCCGCTCGGCCAGCGTGCCTTGCGGATTGAACTCGAGCTCGAGCTCGCCCGAGAGATACTGGCGCATGAATTCCGCGTTCTCTCCGACATAGGAAGAGATCATCTTGCGCACCTGCCGCGTCGCGAGCAGGATGCCAAGCCCGAAGCCGTCGACGCCCGCGTTGTTCGAGGCGACCGTCAGATCCTTGGTGCCCGCGTCGCGGATGGCCGCGATCAGAAGCTCGGGGATGCCGCAGAGCCCGAAGCCCCCCGAGGCGATCGTCATGCCATCGAACAGCAGCCCCTCGAGCGCGGCCGCCGCGTCGGGATAGACCTTCTTCATGCCCTGATCCTCCGCTCGGAAACGTCGCCCCTATGGCGCGCGGGCGCGGCGCTGTCAATTCGCTGCGCCTGCGAAGGGCTCAGTCCTCTATCAGCGGATCCGACCCGGCGGCCGTGGTCTTGCGCGGCTTGGCGGCAGCCTTGGGCTTCGGCGCGGCCTTCGCAGTCGCGGCCGCCTTGGCCTTGGCGGGGGCCTTCGGCTTTGCGGCGGCCTTGGGTTTTGCGGCGGCCTTGGACTTCGGCGCGGCCTTGGGCTTGGCCGCCCCAGCCGCTTTCGTCCGCCCCTTGCCGGCGCCCTTGCCCGCCTTGGCGGCGATCAGCGCCAGCGCCTCTTCGAGCGCGATCGCCTCGGGGGCGGTGTCCTTGGGCAGCGTCGCGTTGACCTTGCCCCATTTCACATAGGGGCCATAGCGCCCCGCCATCACCTGCACCGCGCCGCCCTCGGGGTGGGGGCCGAGATCGCGCAGGGGCGCGGCCGATGCCCCGCCGCGCGGGCCGCGCGCGGCCTTCTGCGCCAGCACCTCGATCGCGCGGTTCATCCCGATCGTGAACACTTCCTCGGCGTCGGGGATGTTGGCGTAGACTGCGCCGTGCTTCACATAGGGGCCGAAGCGGCCGATCCCGGCCTCGATCGGCGTGCCGTCCTCGGGGTGCGGCCCGACAAGTCGCGGCAGCGCGAGGAGGGCGAGCGCGCGCTCGAGCGTGACGGAGGCCGGCGTCCAGCCCTTGGGCAGGCTCGCGCGCGGGGGCTTGGGCACCTCGGCGCTCGCCTCGCCCTTTTGCACATAGGGGCCGAAGCGGCCGGCGCGCAGCGTCACCGGCTGGCCGTCGTCGTGGCCCAGAAGCCGCTCATCCCCCGCCGCACCGTCGCCCGAGGGGGGCGAGAGGGGGCGGGTGAAGCGGCATTCGGGATAGCCCGAGCAGCCGATGAAGGCGCTGCCCGACCGCGCCGTGCGCAGCGACAGCCGCCCCGCCCCGCAGGAGGGGCAGGCGCGCGGGTCGCCGCCATCGGCGCGCGGCGGATAGAGATGGGGGGCGAGCACCTCGTCGATGGTCGTGAGGACCTCGCCGATGCGCAACTCCGACGTCTCGCCGACCGCGGCCGAGAAATCGCGCCAGAACCGCGCGAGCACGTCGCGATAGCCCCGCGTGCCGGCCGAGACGTCGTCGAGCTCGCCCTCGAGGTCGGCGGTGAAGTCGTATTCGACATAGCGGCGGAAGTAGTTGGCGAGGAACGCCGTCACCAGCCGCCCCTTGTCCTCGGGGATGAGGCGGTTCTTCTCCTTGCGGACATAGTCGCGCTCAACCAGCGTCGAGAGGATCGAGGCATAGGTCGAGGGGCGCCCGATCCCGAGTTCCTCCATCCGCTTGACGAGGGTTGCCTCGGTATAGCGGGGCGGGGGTTCGGTGAAGTGCTGCTCGGGCGTCACGGCGCGCCGCTCGATGCTCTCGCCCGCCGTCATCTGCGGCAGCCGCGCGGCGTCCTCGTCGCCCTCGTCGTCGCGCCCTTCCTCGTAGAGCTTGAGGAAGCCGTCAAACAGCACGACCTGCCCCGAGGCGCGCAAGCCCACCTCGCCGTCGGTGCTGAGGATCTCGGCCGTGGTGCGCTCGAGCCGCGCGGCCTGCATCTGGCTGGCGATGCTGCGCTGCCAGATCAGCTCATAGAGGCGGCGCTGGTCGGCGTCGGCGATGCGCAGCCGGTCGGGGGCGGCCTGCATGTCGGTCGGGCGGATGCACTCATGCGCTTCCTGCGCGTTCTTGGCCTTGTTCTTGTAGATGCGGGGGGCGTCGGGGACATAGGCGGCGCCGAAGCGGCGCCCGATCTCGGCGCGGGCGGCCGTGATGGCCTCGGGCGCCATGTCGATGCCGTCGGTGCGCATGTAGGTGATGTGGCCGGCCTCATAGAGGCGCTGGGCGGCCGACATGCAGGCCTTGGCGCCCATGCCGAACTTGCGGCTCGCCTCCTGCTGGAGCGTCGAGGTCATGAAGGGGGGCGCGGGGTAGCGCGCGACGGGCTTGGCCTCGACCGCATCGACCCGGAAGGCGCGCGAGGTGATGGCGGCGACCGCCATCTCGGCCGCGGTCGCGTCCGCGATGTCGAACTTGCGCAGCACCTTGCCGGCGAGGCGGGCAAGCCGCGCGGTGAAGGTCTGGCCGCGCGGCGTGGCCATCAGCGCGCCCACGGTCCAGTATTCGCGCGCCCGGAAGGCCTCGATCTCCATCTCGCGCTCGACCACGAGGCGTAGGCAGACCGACTGCACGCGGCCGGCCGATTTCGCGCCGGGCAGCTTGCGCCAGAGCACGGGCGAAAGGGTGAAGCCCACGAGATAATCGAGCGCGCGGCGCGCCAGATAGGCATCGACCAGCGCCGCGTCGATCTCGCGCGGGTGCGCCATCGCCTCGGTGATGGCGGATTTCGTGATCGCGTTGAAGGCCACCCGCTCAACCTTCTTGCCGCCCTTGAGCGACGGGGCGAGGGCCTCGCGCAGGTGCCAGCTGATCGCCTCGCCCTCGCGGTCGGGGTCGGTGGCGAGGATGAGGTGGTCGTCGGACTTGAGCGCCTCGGCGATGGCGCGGACATGCTTGCGGCTGTCGGGGTCGACCTCCCACTGCATCGCGAAATCCGAATCGGGATCGACCGAGCCGTCCTTGGCAGGCAGGTCGCGGACATGGCCGTAGGAGGCGAGGACCGTATAGTCGGGCCCGAGATACTTGTTGATCGTCTTTGCCTTGGCGGGCGATTCGACGACGACGACGGGCATCGGGGATCCTTTCGCGGCCGGAACGGCAAGGCCGCCGAACATTGGTCGGCATCGGCAGATTGTCAATCGGCGCGATCGGCCTTTGATCATCTACAAAAATGATGAGATGATGCAGATTAACGATTTTACATATGAATGGCCGGATGCAAGGTTAGGAAAATCTGCCACCCACCCGCGCATCCCCGGGAGGCCGCCCTGACCGAACCCGCCCCCTTCCCCGACCCCGAGATGGGCGAGCCCTTCCTGCTCACGCCCGGGCCGCTGACGACCGCAGCCTCGGTCAAGCACGCGATGCTGCGCGACTGGGGGTCGTGGGATGGCGACTTCCGCGCCATGACGGCGCGGCTGCGCGCGGGCATCCTCGGGCTGATCGGGCAGGGTGCGGAGGCCTATGACTGCGTGCCGATGCAGGGGTCGGGCAGCTATCTGGTCGAGGCGATGATCGGCAGTTTCGTGCCCCCCGCCGGCAGGGGCGGCGGCAAGATGCTCGTGCTCGCCAACGGCGCCTATGGCCTGCGCGCGGCCGAGACCTGCCGGGTGCTCGGCCGTCCCTACACCCTGATCGACAAGGGCGACTATCTGCCCCCCCGCGGCCCCGAGGTGGCGGCCGCGCTCGCCGCCGACCCCGCGATCACCCATGTCCTCGCGATCCATTGCGAGACCTCCTCGGGCATCCTCAACCCGCTTGCCGAGATCGCGGCCGCGACCTCTGCGGCGGGGCGGCGGCTCCTGATCGATTCGATGTCGGCCTTCGGGGCGGTGCCGCTCGAGTGCGGGCAGATCGCCTTCGAGGCGATGGTCTCATCGGCCAACAAGTGCATCGAGGGGGTGCCGGGCTTCGGCTTCGTCGTGGCGCGCAAGGATGCGCTGGCGGCGGCGGCGGGCAACAGCCATTCGCTCGCGCTCGATGTGCAGGCGCAATGGGCGGCGATGAACAAGTCGGGACAGTGGCGCTTCACCCCGCCCACCCATGCGGTCGCGGCGTTCCTCGAGGCGCTCGATCTGCACGCGGCCGAGGGCGGGGTGGCGGGGCGCGGCGCGCGCTACGG
Organism: Limisphaerales bacterium; assembly: GCA_044356825.1. Lineage (GTDB taxonomy): Bacteria > Pseudomonadota > Alphaproteobacteria > Rhodobacterales > Rhodobacteraceae > JAUREX01. The sequence continues at coordinate 542 of JBIKVM010000023.1, read as the reverse complement.
GCGCAACCGCGACACGCTGGTGGCGGGGATGCGCGCGCTCGGCTTCGAGACGCTGCTCGAGGATCGCTGGCTCTCGCCCATCATCGTGACGTTCTTCACCCCCGCCGATCCCGCCTTCGATTTCGCCCGCTTCTACGAGCTGATGAAGGCGTGCGGCTTCATCATCTATCCGGGCAAGCTCACGGTGGTCGACAGCTTCCGCATGGGCTGCATCGGCGCGCTCGATCACCGCGTCATGGCGCGCGCCGTGGCCGCCGCGGGGGATGCGCTGCGCGACATGGGCGTGGCCTCGGCCGCCCCGCCGGCCGCAGCGCGCGCCGCCCGCACCGCCATCGCGCCCTGACGCCCCAGCCCCTGACGCCCCAGCCGAGGACCGCCCATGCCTGCCCATCCCGACGTCACCGTGAACGGCCGCGCCTATCCCTGGCCGCGGGTGCCCGCCGTCGTGATCTGCCTCGACGGCTGCGAGCCCGCCTATCTCGAGATCCCGATGGCGCGCGGCCTGATGCCCACGCTCGCGGCGCTGCGCGCGCGCGGCACCT
>JBIKVM010000165.1:0-6515 GCA_044356825.1 Limisphaerales bacterium | reverse complement strand
TGGCGGGGGCGGGGCGCTGATGTTCGCGGCCGCGACATCGCCCGGGTGGGTGATGGCCGCGATGATGCTGATCGGTGTGGGCTGTGCACCGGTACTGATGGCGGCCTATTACATCCTGGCGCGGAGCTATCCGGCGGCGATCTTCGCAACCCTCGCGGGTGTCCTCGTGGGAGTGGGCAGCCTCGGCAACCTCGCCGCCGCGCTGCCGCTTGCCTGGGCGATCGAAAGCTTCGGCTGGCGGATTGCGCTCGTCGGGCTCGCGGCGCTGACGATCGGGGCTGGCGTGGCGATCGTGCTGGTCGTGCGCGATCCGCCGCCACTCGCGCTGGCGGCCGCGCCGGGGGGCTACGGGCGCATCCTGCGCACGCCGGGGCTCTGGCTCTTCATCCTGTTTGCGATGGTCAGCTACGCCCCCGCTGCGGGCATCCGGGGCCTCTGGGCGGGGCCCTATGCGGCCGGCGTGCTCGGGCTCGATGTGGCAGGTGTCGGGCAGGTAGTGCTCGGGATGGCGGTGGCGATGATCGTCGGCAATCTCGCCTACGGCCCGCTCGACCGCATCCTCGGGACCCGCAAGTGGGCGGTGCTGATGGGGAGCATCGGCTGCGTGCTGGCGGCGGCCGCCCTTGCATTCTTGCCGGTTGCGGGAAGCTGGTCGGCCGTGGCGCTGCTGATCGCGGTTGGTCTCTTCGGCAGCACCTTTCCCCTGATGATGGCGCATGCGCGCGCGTTCTTTCCGCCCGACCTGACCGGGCGGGGGGTGACGCTTGTCAACGCCTTCTGCCTCGGAGGCGTGGGGGTGTTCCAGATCGTCTCGGGGCGGGTCCACGGCACGGCACTGGCGGCGGGTGCCGATCCGGCAGCCGCCTTCGGCGCGGTCTTCGCCTTCTTCGCGGGGATCCTCGCGCTTGGCTGCATCGCCTATCTCTTCGTGCCCGACCGCACCGACTAGCGCCCCTTTCGCGCGCATCCGCGATGCGCTAATCCCCCCCTGCCGCTCAGGGAGGCAGGAATGGGCTATCGGGTCGTCGTCGCGGGTGCCACGGGCAATGTGGGCCGGGAAATGCTGAACATCCTCGCAGAGCGGGAGTTTCCCGTCGATGCGATCACGGCGCTCGCGTCGCGCCGGTCGCTCGGGACCGAGGTCAGCTTCGGCGAGCGCACGCTCAAATGCCAGGATATCGAGACGTTCGATTTCGAGGGCTGGGACATCGCGCTCTTTGCCATCGGCTCCGAGGCGACCAAGACCTATGCCCCCCGCGCCGCCGGGGCGGGCTGCATCGTGATCGACAACTCCTCGCTCTATCGCTACGATCCGCGCGTGCCCCTCGTCGTGCCCGAGGTGAACCCCGAGGCGGTCGAGGGCTATCGCGAGCGCAACATCATCGCCAACCCCAACTGCTCGACCGCGCAGATGGTCGTGGCGCTGAAGCCGCTGCACGACCGCGCGCGCATCAAGCGGGTCGTCGTCGCCACCTACCAGTCGGTTTCCGGCGCCGGCAAGGAGGGGATGGACGAACTCTGGGACCAGACCAAGGGCATCTTCGTGCCGGGGCAGGAGGTCGCGCCCAAGAAGTTCTCCAAGCAGATCGCCTTCAACGTCATTCCCCACATCGACGTCTTCCTCGACGACGGCTCGACCAAGGAGGAATGGAAGATGGTGGCCGAGACCAAGAAGATCCTCGACCCCGCGATCAAGGTCACCGCGACCTGCGTGCGCGTGCCGGTCTTCGTCGGCCACTCCGAGGCCGTCAACATCGAGTTCGAGGATTTCCTCGACGAGGACGAGGCGCGCGAGATCCTGCGCGAGGCGCCGGGCGTGCTGGTCGTCGACAAGCGCGAGCCGGGCGGCTACGTCACCCCGATCGAATGCGTGGGCGATTATGCGACCTATGTCAGCCGCATCCGTCAGGACAGCACGATCGAGAATGGGCTGTCGATGTGGATCGTGTCGGACAACCTGCGCAAGGGTGCCGCCCTCAATGCCGTGCAGATCGCCGAGACGCTCGGCAACCGCTGCCTGCGCAAGGGCTGAAGGGCCCTTGCCGGCCGGCACCCGCAGCCCCAGATCCCCCGGCGGGCCGTGGGGCGCCCCCGGAGGAACAGGACGATGACCATCACCCGCGCCGAGGTCGAAGCCGTTCTCGACACGCTCACGCTGCCCGGCGGCCAGAGCCTCTGGGCGTCGGGGCTGGTGCGCGCCCTCGTGGTTGAGGGCGGTGCGGTGCGATTCGTGATCGAGGTCGACCCGGCCGAGGCGAAGGCCATGGAGCCCGTGCGCGCCTTGGTCGAGGCGCGGGTGCGCGCCCTGCCCGGCGTGCAGTCGGTGCAGGTGGCGATGACCGCCCACAGCGCGCCCAAGGCGCCGCCCTCGCTCAAGGTCGGGGGGCATCCGACGCCGCAGGCGGGCCCCCTCGCGGTGCCGGGGGTGGCGCGCATCATCGCGGTCGCCTCGGGCAAGGGGGGGGTCGGCAAATCGACCGTTGCGGCGAACCTCGCCGTGGCCCTCGCGCGCGAGGGGCGCAGGACGGGCCTGCTCGATGCCGACATCTACGGGCCGAGCCAGCCGCGCATGATGGGGGTGACGGGTCGCCCGGCCTCGCCCGACGGCAAGACGATCCTGCCGCTGCACGGTCATGGCGTGACACTTATGTCGATCGGCCTCATGCTGCGCGAGGGCGAGGCAGTGGTCTGGCGCGGCCCGATGCTGATGGGCGCGCTGCAACAGATGCTGTTTCAGGTGAAGTGGGGCGATCTCGACGTGCTCGTGGTCGACCTGCCGCCCGGCACCGGCGACGTGCAGCTGACGCTCTGCCAGAAGACCCCGCTCGGGGGGGCGATCGTCGTCTGCACGCCGCAGGATGTGGCGCTGCTCGATGCGCGCAAGGGCATCGACATGTTCCGCAAGCTCGGGACACCGATCCTCGGGCTGGTCGAGAACATGTCGACGCATGTGTGCTCGAACTGCGGGCATGAGGAGCACATCTTCGGCCACGGCGGGGTTGCGCGCGAGGCCGAGGCGCTGAACGTGCCGCTGCTGGCGGAGATCCCGCTTCATATCGACATCCGCCTGTCGGGCGACGCGGGCGTGCCCGTCGTCGTCGCGGATCCCGAGGGGGCACAGGCGCGCGCCTTTCGCGACCTCGCGCGCCGGCTGATCGCGGCGGGTGCGGTCTGATCAGTAGATGTAGCGGATCTGGTCGCTCCAGAATCGCTCCATTCGCCGCAACGCGGTGCTGACAGCCTCGAGCGTCGGCGCCTCGATCAGGTCGCGCTCGCGGATGGCGCCGGCGTGGCGGGCGAACAATTCCGCGAGCGTCACGCGGATCTCGAAGCCGCGCGCCGTCAGGCGGACGCGCACTGACCGGCGGTCGGCGTTCGAGCGCTGCTGCTGCATGTAGCCCAGTTCGACAAGCTTCTTGAGGTTGTAGCTTACATTCGAGCCCTGATAATATCCGCGAGAGCGCAACTCGCCCACGCTGAGTTCGGCGGCCCCGATGTTGAAGAGCAACAGCGCCTGAACGGGGTTGATCTCCTCGACCCGCAGGCGCTCGAACTCATCCTTGATGAGGTCGAGCAGGAGCCGATGCAGCCGTTCGAGCAGCGCCAGAACCTCAAGGTAGGATCCGTCTGGATCCGGGGCTGCCGGCCCCTGATGCGGATCGTGAAATGACATGACGCCCCCCGGACAGAACAATCCGTGGACGAGAATCGGCATCAATCGCCAACATTAGGTAAATGCGCGCGATTCTCCTCGGCCAACCGGACGCGCGCGTGCCGCCTCGGCGATCGTGGAAATGAGCGCGCGGTGCCGCGACGGAGCTTCGGCCTGCCCCAGCACCCAGGCAAGCAGGTCGGCATCGGTTTCCTCGAGCAGATCCTCGAAGGCCGCGAGGGCGTCGGCGTCCATCGCGCGAAGGCATGAATCGGCGAAGGGCCCGAGAATGAGGTCCATCTCGCGCGTGCCGCGCCGCCATGCCCGGATCGCAAGCCTGCGGCGCGCCGTTTCGGTTGTCTCGAGCACTGATCTCCCCCGATGCCGCTTGAACCCGGATCGTCGCGACCCTAAAGCGCGAAGCGGTGAAGATCAAACCCGAGGCCGCCATGCCCTTCCTGTCCGACACGCTGTCGCGCGTGAAACCCTCGCCCACCATCGCCGTCACGAGCAAGGCGCAGGAGCTTGCGCGCCAGGGGCGCGACATCATCGGCCTCGGCGCGGGCGAGCCCGACTTCGACACGCCGCAAAACATCAAGGACGCGGCCAAGCGCGCGATCGACGAAGGGCGGACGAAATACACCGCTGTCGACGGGATCCCCGAACTCAAGGCCGCGATCGTGGCGAAGTTCGCGCGCGAGAACGGCATCACCTACACGCCCGCCGAGATCACGGTGGGCACGGGCGGCAAGCAGGTGCTCTACAACGCCTTCGTCGCGACGCTGAACCCGGGCGACGAGGTCATCATCCCCGCCCCCTACTGGGTCAGCTATCCCGACATGGTGCTGCTCGCGGGCGGGACGCCCGTCGCCATCGAATGCCCGATCGAGACGGCCTTCAAGCTGACGGCCGCACAACTCGAGGCCGCGATCACGCCGCGCACCAAGTGGTTCATCTTCAACTCGCCCTCGAACCCCACGGGCGCGGGCTACACGCGGGCCGAACTGAAGGCGCTGACCGACGTGCTGATGCGCCACCCGCATGTCTGGGTGCTGACCGATGACATGTACGAGCATCTGGTGTTCGACGATTTCGAGTTCTGCACGCCCGTGCAGGTCGAGCCGGGGCTGAAGGGCCGCACGCTGACCTGCAACGGGGTGTCGAAGGCCTATGCCATGACGGGCTGGCGCATCGGCTATGCCGGCGGGCCCGAGAGCCTCATCAAGGCGATGGCCAAGGTGCAGTCGCAATCGACCTCGAACCCCTGCACGATCAGCCAGTGGGCGGCGGTCGAGGCGCTGAACGGCCCGCAGGACTATATCCGCGAGAGCCGCAAGGTGTTCGAGCGGCGGCGCAACCTGGTGGTGGGGATGCTCAACCAGTGCCCGGGCATCGTCTGCCCGGTGCCCGAGGGGGCCTTCTATGTCTATCCCTCCATCGCGGGGCTGATCGGGCGGACCTCGGCCGGCGGCACGAAGATCGCGACGGACGAGGATTTCGCGGCCGCCCTCCTCGAGGAGACGGGGGTGGCGGTGGTGTTCGGCGCGGCCTTCGGCCTCTCGCCCGCCTTCCGCATCAGCTATGCGACCTCGGACGAGGTGCTGGCCGATGCCTGCACGCGCATCCGTACATTCTGCAACGGTCTGCGCTAGATCGCGCGCGGCAGGCCGAAGGGGGCGGTCTCGGCCGTGTCCTCGCTCTCGGGCGGCGTCTTCCGGTCGCTGCGCCCGAGCAGGCTGCGCAGTTCGTCAAGTTCGATGAAGGTATCGGCCTGACGGCGCAGATCGTCCGAGATCATCGGGGGCGAGGTGCGCATCGTCGAGACGACCGAGACGCGCACGCCCTTGCGCTGCAGGCTCTCGACCAATCGGCGAAAGTCGCCGTCGCCCGAGAACAGCACGATGTGATCGACATGCGGCGCCATCTCCATGGCGTCGATCGTGAGTTCGATGTCCATGTTGCCCTTGACCTTGCGGCGGCCCTCGCGATCGACGAACTCGCGCGCGGGCTTCGTGACCATGGTGAAGCCGTTGTATTGCAGCCAGTCCACAAGGGGTCGGATCGGGGAATACTCTTCGGTCTCAAGCAGCGCGGTGTAGTAGAACGCCCGCAAAAGCTTGCCGCGGCGCATGAATTCCTGTCGCAGAAGCCGGAAGTCGATGTCGAAGCCAAGCGCGCGGCACGCCGCATAGACGTTCGCGCCATCGATGAAAAGCGCGAGCCTGTCGTCGCGATAGAACACTGGGAAAAGCCCCTGAAATGTCTTCGTCACGCCGGACTGGCGCACAAAGGGATGTCTGACAAAACGTCTGACGCATAGACCGGCGGAGTGCGCCGATCAACGCAAAAATGAAAAAGGGGCCGGAATACCCGGCCCCCGCGAACACGTCTGAGCGCGGATCAACCCTGACGGGCCTTGTAGCGCTTCTGCGTCTTGTTGATGACGTAGATCCGTCCCTTGCGGCGCACGATCTGGCAATCGCGGTGCCGTTCCTTGAGCGAGCGGAGCGAGTTGCGAACCTTCATAGCCCTGTCCTCCGCGCGGATCTGCGCCGCGCACAACTGTTGCATTTTCGCCGCCCGCAAGGGTCGGCTGCTGACCGGCTCGTCGGATACAGCCGCCATTGGGGGGCGTCAACTGGGAATCGCCCGATCAGGTCTCGAGCTCGATCCAGACCGGGACATGATCCGAGGGCTTCTCGCCCGCCCGCTCTGCCGCATCGACGCCCGCATCGACCAGAAGATCGGCCGCCTGCGGCGAAAGCAGCAGGTGGTCGATCCGGATCCCGTCGTTCCGGGCGTAGGCGCCGGCCTGGTAATCCCAGAAGGTATAGACGCCCGCGCCCGGATGCCGCAGGCGCAG
>JBIKVM010000164.1:0-6621 GCA_044356825.1 Limisphaerales bacterium | reverse complement strand
GGGCATCGACCGCGCGCGCACCACCCCGCGCACCGTCGAGGGCGGCGATCCGGCCGCCCTCGATCCGCACCGACACCGTCTCGACCCGGTCCGACAGAACGACCCGGGCCCCCTCGATCACGATCGCGTCGGTCATGCGAGGCGCTCGGCCAGAAGGTGCCAGTGCCATGATCCGGGGCTGTCGTGCTCGCGGTCGGCGAGGGTGCGCAGTTCGAAGCCGCCGAGCAGCGCGACAAGGTCGGCGGCGGTGCAGAAATGGTGCGGGTGGACCTTGTCGCCCGGCCCCTCGAAGACCCAGGTGTTGCGCGAGATCTCGCGCCCCGGCGCCTTGGCCAGTTCCACCGGCACGCGGCGGGCCGAAAGCATCGTCGCCAAGAAGCTGCCGCCCGGTACCAGCACGCGGCGCACCTCGGCGAAGGTCCTCGCCACGATCTCCTCATCGCCGTGATAGATCACGTTCCAAGACAGGACATGGTCGAAGGACGCATCGGCAAAGGGCAGATCGGTCATCCGCCCCTCACGGACATCGACCGATAGCCCCTCGGCCGCCGCTGCGGCCCCGATCGCCGCCACGGAGTGCGGCGCCGCGTCGATGGCCGAGACGCGATGCCCCATCCGCGCGAGCGCGAGCGCGTGCCGCCCGATCCCCGCGCCAAGGTCGAGGATGCGGGCGCCGGGCGCGAGCCCCGCCGCGTGCTCCATGACCTCGGCCTCGGGACGGGCCCATTTCGAATCCGCCCCGGCTGCGGCCCAGGCCTCGTTCCAGTAGTGATGCGCGGTGTCGGTCATGTTGTCCTTCAGATCAGTTTAGAGCGGATCCAGCTGCTGCCCTGCTCGACCGCGATCACGAGTGCAAGCAGAAGCAGGATGATCGCGAGCGCCTCGTCGTAGTTGAAGAGGTCGAAGGCGACCTTGAGGTCGACCCCGATCCCGCCCGCCCCGACGAGCCCGAGCGCGGCGGACCCCCGCACCGCCTTCTCGAGCGAGAAGAGCGAGGTCGCGGTGAACGAGGGCAGGCAGGCCGGGATCACGGCGGAAAAGATGATCCCCGCCCGGCTCGCGCCGATCGCGCGCAACGCATCCTGCGGGCCCGGGTCGGCCTCTTCCATCGCCTCGGCGAAGAAGCGGCCGGCAAAGCCGATCTTGTCGATCATGATCGCCATCACCCCCGCCGCGGGCCCGAGACCCACGACGATGATGAAGAAGATCGCCCAGACGAGATCGGGGACCGTCCGGAAGAAGGCGATGAGGGCGCGCGCCACGATCCGCACCAGCGGATGGGGCGAGAGGCGGTCGGTCGCGAGGATCGCGAAGGGCAGCGCGAAGATCAGGCCGAGTGCCGCCCCCGCCACCGCCATCTGCAGCGTCTCGAGGAGCTTGATCGCGATGCGGTCGATGCGCGTGAAGTCGGGCGGAAACATCTGCACGAGCAGCCCCGAGGGGGCAAAGAGCCGCTGCACCCCGCGGCCGAGCGCCGAGAGGTCGGGCGCGGTCGCCCCGATGCTCGAGACGACCAGCGCGACGACCACGAGGATGCCCACATATTCGCCGAGCGTGCGGTGCTGGAACCGCGGCGGGGCGGGCAGGACGGCATCAGGATTTCGCATCGAAGAACCCCCGCAGAAGGCCCGCATCCGCCTCGCGCGTCGGAAGGTCGAGCGCGACCCGACCGCCCGCGAGCCCGATCACCCGGTCCGAAAACGCAAGCGTGTGCTCCAGCCGGTGCGAGACCACCAGAAGCGTCAGCCCCGACTCGCGCGCGAGATTGCTCAGCAGGCGCATGACCTCTTCGCCCGATTGCGGATCAAGGCTCGCGTCGGGTTCATCGGCCAGCACGATCTCGGGCCGCTGCATCAGCATGCGCGCGATCGCGACCCGCTGCGACTGCCCGCCCGACAGGCCATCGACCCGGCGCAGCGCGAAATCGGCAAGGCCGACGCGCGCCAGGCACGCCATCGCCTCGGCGCGCACCTCGGCGGGCGCAAGGGCCTGAAACCATGTCCGGGGCCCCGACATCCGCGCCTGCACCCCGTGGATGACGTTCGTCAGCGCCGAGAGGCGCGGCACGAGGTTGTGGCGCTGCCAGACGAAGCCCACGCGGGCGCGAAAGCGCCGCAGGTCGGCCGCGCGCATCCGCGAGACCTCGGACCCGAGCAGCGCGACCTCGCCGCCGCTCGCCTCGGTCAGGCGGAGCATGCAGCGCAGGAGCGTGGACTTGCCCGATCCGTTCGCGCCGATGATCGCGACGGCTGCGCCATGCGCGACATCGAAATCCACGCCATCGAGGATGCGCGGCCCGCCATAGCTCTTTTCCAGTCCGCGCACAGACGCGGCGGGGCCGACCCGACCGGCCGACCCCGCCCGACTTGCGGACGCGCCAAGGGGCGCGTTCAATGCCCCTTCCTCACTCGATGAAATCGGTGAATTCGGTGACGCCGACGTTCTCGTACATGCGGCGCACGCCGTCATAGTCGGCGTTCGTCACCGTGGCGGTGAAGCTGCCGCCGATGTACTTCTCGTTCTCCTCGGTCGAGACGACGGCCGCGAGCAGCGCCGCACCCTGTTCGGCGAAGGTCTTGCGGACGGCCTCGACAACCTCGGGCGCAACCTTGGAGCTGGCGAGCAGGACATCCATCGGCAGGTCCGGCCCCTTGATCAGAACGCGCATCTTGTGATCGGGGAAGTTTCGGCTGATCTGGTCGATGTGGGTCTTGTTGAGGCCGATGGCCGCGATCTCGCCCGCGATCAGCGCCTCGACGGCGACGTTGCGCTTGAGGAAGACGGGCTCGTAATCCGAGCCGTAGACCAGCCCCGCCTCGGCCAGAAGCGTCGCCGGCGCGAGGTGCTGCGAGGTGGAGCCGATCTCGCCGAACGAGATCTTCTTGCCCTTGAGGTCATCGGCCGACTGGTAGGGGCTCGCGTCCAGCACCACGACGTTCGAGTAATAGTCGGGGCGGTTCCACGTCACCACCGGCTGGGCATCGAGGCGGGCGTTGAAGACGACGTATTCGGCCGGGCCCGTGAGCACGAAATCGACCTGTTCGGCCGCCATCGCCTCAACGGCGACCGTGCGGCCCGAAACCGGGAAGAACTCGACCTTAAGGCCCGATGCGGCCTCGAAGGCCGCCGCGAAGGGGCCCATCTCGCGCTGGACGGCCTCGAGGCCGTCGATATCCGTCACCGCGAAGCGGATGACCTCCTGCGCCTGCGCCGCAGCCGAAGCAAAGAGCGCCGCGGCGATTGCCCCGGCCTTCAACATCACGTTCATCTGGACCCTCCTATTGTCCCGCAAAGACACGCGTCGATTAGATCCGCGGGATGACGCCAAGACGACTGGCCGGTGAACGTGGAATGACATTGTCGTAACGGATCGGTGTCGGCTCGGGAGGCCATGACTGCAGGGTAGGGCGATCGCTACCGTGTCTCAGGCCAGGTTCCACTGACAATACTCGGCCACTTTAAATTGACCCGCCGGTTTCCGCCCGGCACGCCACGCGTGAGAACTGCCATGGCGCGGCGATCGGATGTCGTTTCCAGCCACCGCCCCCTGTCGCCGCGATCATAGGAATGGGAGACCCGAATCTCGGTGTCCTCGCACGTGAAGAGCCCCGCACAGATCCCGACCCGGAGGGATGTCACCAACTTGTCGGACGAACGCTGGCAAGGCCATGCGCCGAGCGCCATCCGGTTCCGGACGCTCTTTTTGGCGCCCGACACCCCGACCGACAGCATCGTGTGCGGGATCACGATGATGGCGGCGGGTGATACATTCGCGCTTCATGCGCACGATCATGCGGAGGTCTATTTCGGGCTCGAGGGCGAGGGCGACGCCATGATCGACGGCCAGCCGCACCGCCTTGCGCCGGGTGTCGCCCTTTTCATCCTCGGCGGTGCGATCCATGGCGTGCCCTTGGCTGTCGGCCCGCTCGCATGGTTCTACATCTTCGCAGCCGAAGGTTTCGCCGAAATCCGATACCGCTTTCCCGGCCAGGCGGGAAAGCGCGACCGACCCGTTTTAGGAAGCGCGAAGAAGCCGTTCAGGGGACACCCGGGTGCTCGACGCGTCGCCTCGGCTTCACTGGTTGCCCTTCGATCCTTGCTGGCGGAAGGCCGTCCTTTCCGCCCCAGGCCCCGGCTGACGGCACCTCTGAGGCGCGCGCCCTGCATCCGCTCGGGTGCGCGGCACCTCGCAAGGCTGGCGGCCCATTCCGTAACGTGAACAAATGCGAAGGCATGGGCAACTCAGATGCACAGCCGAGAGACTGGAGAGATTTCGACGTGACAATTCAGGCGACAAAGGTAGTGTTGGGCAACGTTGAGCAAATCTTCGCACCGGAGCGGTCTCGATGGCTGTCAATCGCAGAGAATTCATGGCGGCCACGAGCCTCGGCGCGGTTGCCCTGTCTGCAAGCCAGGTCTTTTCGGGCTTCGCTGAAGCCGCAGCCACCTGGAACAGGGTCCGGCCGGGCGATCCTGCTTGGCCAGATGCATCGATGTGGCGGTCCCTGAGCGACGCCGTCGGAGGTCGCCTGATCGAGGTCCGCTCGCCCTTCGAGCGGTGCGCCGGATCAGGTGACGCGCAGGCCTGCGAGGATGCGATGAACATCTTCACCAACCCCTTTCACGTTCAAGACGAACCGGGCGCCACCCAGACGCTCGGCTGGCACGGCGGCTGGAAGAGCGCGGCCAGCGTCTATGCGGTCGAGGCGGAGGGGCCGGAGGACGTGGCAGCCGCCGTCAATTTTGCCCGCGACCATCGCCTCAGGCTGGTCATCAAGGGGGGCGCGCACAGCTATCTCGGCCAATCCTCCTCGGCCGACAGCCTCATGATCTGGACCCGCCGCATGGATCGCATCGAAGTGCACGATGCCTTCGTGCCGAAGGGGTGCGAGAGCACGCACGCCCCCGTGCCGGCCGTGAGCGTGGGGTCGGGGGCCAAGTTCATTCAGCTCTACGATGCCGTTGTCACCAAGGCGAACCGCTATGTCCAGGGCGGCGGGTGCACGAGCGTGGGGGTCGGCGGGCATACACAGACGGGCGGCTTCGGCAGCTTCTCGCGCTATGGCGGGATGACCGCTGCCGCACTGCTCGAGGCAGAGATCGTCACGGCGGATGGCGAGGTGCGCATCGTGAACGCATGCACCGACCCCGACCTGTTCTTTGCGCTCAAGGGAGGCGGTGCCGGCTTCGGCGTGACCACGCGGTTGACGCTTGCGACACATCCGCTGCCCGAGCAGTTCGGCTTTTACGGTCGGACGATCACAGCCGCCATCGACGCGGATTTCCGGCTCCTGACCGAACGGGTCCTGACCATCGTCCGCGACAACACCCTCAACCCCCATTGGGGCGAGCAGATCGCCTTTGGTCCCGACAACACGGTCCGGATCGAGATGGTGTTCCAGGGCCTCTCGCAAGACGGGGTGCGGCAAACCTGGTCGGACCTCGACGCGTTCCTCGCGGACAACCCCGACCGGTTCAAGAGCGGCGAACCCCGCATCGTCACGGCACCCGCCCGGCACTGGTGGGACCTCGACTATCGGCGCGCCAACCTGCCCAATTCCATCGTCGAGGATCCCCGGCCCGGCGCACCCGACAGGTTCTGGTGGTCCGGGAATGCGAGCGAGGTCGGCATCTATTTCTCGGGCTATGATTCGATGTGGCTGTCGCACGACCTGCTCGATCCCGAGCGGATGGGGGCGACGGTCGACGGGATCGTGCAGGCGTCGCGCAACTTTCCGATCAGCCTGCACCTCAACAAGGGTCTCCACGGCGCGACCGAGGAACGCGTTGCCGAGGCCCGGGAGACCGCGATCCACCCCTCGGCGCTGACGGCCTTCGCCCTCGTGATCGTTGCCGGGGGGCAGCAGCGTGTCCACCCCGACGTCCCCGGACACCAGCCCGACGCCGACACCCTCGCGGCCGAAGGCGCACGGATCGCGGCGGCCCTGAGCGCGCTCCGGGCCGTCGCCGGAGAGACCGGGGCCTACTCCTCGGAGATGAGCTTCTTTGAAAGCGCCTGGCAGGAGCGCGCATGGGGGCCGAACTATCCGCGGCTCCTCGCGGTGAAACAGGCCTATGACCCAGAGGGCCTTTTCACCGGCCACCATCAGGTCGGCAGCGAAGCCTGGTCGGACGACGGCTTCTCGCGGCGCGTCTGACCCGCGGCCACGCTTGATCGCCCGGTTGCGGGCGGCACTTCTCAGAGCACCCATACCCCGTTGCCGCGACCGGGATATGCGGCGCCTCGCGGTCAGACCGGGATCTCTCGCAGGTCGAGGGCCTCGGGTACTCGCCGCTGCGACAGCGCCAACATCGCGGGCGGTGGCACCGCAATCATCCCGATCCGCGAGAATGGTCGACCGTGGAAGGAGGATTGCCCAGCCGCGCTCGACATTGTCCTCGGACCAATGTCGGACAATGTCTCGCCCCGCAACGAAACCCTGCGCGCCGCGCGTCACTACGGCCGGGCGTTCTGGAAACGGTGGACGGGATACCACGCCCGCAGCCGCGCCGAAGCCAAGATGCGCTGCCTCAAGTCCTTTGGCGAGCGCATCGCCGCGAGGGACCCAGACCGCCAAACCGCCGAAATATACATCCGCATCACACTCATGAACCGCTTCA
>JBIKVM010000163.1:0-6639 GCA_044356825.1 Limisphaerales bacterium | reverse complement strand
CGCCGTCGGCACCACCCAGACGGCCGAGCGCGCCTATCGCAGCACGGGCGCGGCCGCGCAGGTCTCGGTGCGGGCAACCGTCGGGGCGGGGGCGCGGCTCGACTGGCTGCCGCAGGAGACGATCCTCTTCGAGGGCGCCCATCTGCGGCGCGAGACCGCGATCGCGCTCGCCCCCGATGCCGCGTGCCTCATGCTCGAGTCGGTGGTGATCGGCCGCGCAGCGATGGGCGAGCGGCCCGCGCGCCTGATGCTGCACGACAGCCGCCACGTCACGCGGGCCGGGCGGCCCGTCTGGGCCGATGCGCTGCGACTCGATGCCGGGGTTCTGGCGGGGGCGGAGGCGCCCGCGACGCTCGGCGGGGCGCGCGCGGTCGCGGTGCTCGCGCTGATCGCGCAAGGGGCCGAGGATGCGGCCGCCCCCTTGCGCGGAATCGCGCCCGAGCCGGGCTGCGCCGCGGCCGTCTCGGGCTTCGACGGGCGCTGCATCGTGCGGCTGACGGCCGTGGACGGCTGGCCGCTCCGGCGCCAGATCGCGCGCATGCTGGGGCAGCTTCGCCCCGATCCCCTACCCCGCTGCTGGCAGATCTAGAGACCGGAGCCCCCCATGAACCTCACGCCCCGCGAAAAGGACAAGCTGCTCATCAGCCTTGCGGCGATGGTCGCGCGCGGGCGGCTGGCGCGGGGGGTGAAGCTCAACCATCCCGAGGCCATCGCCCTCATCACCGATTTCGTGGTCGAGGGCGCGCGCGACGGTCGCTCGGTCGCCGACCTCATGGCAGCGGGCGCCGAGGTCGTGCGGGCCGATCAGTGCATGCCCGGCATCCCCGAGATGATCGAGGCGGTGCAGATCGAGGCGACCTTTCCCGACGGCACCAAGCTTGTCACCGTCCACCACCCGATCAGATGAGGATCCGCCCCATGCGCGCCCTTGCCGCCGCCCTCGCGCTTCTGCCCCTGCCCGCCCTCGGGCACGAGGGGCCCCACCACCACCCGCACGGGATCGAGGGGGTGTGGTTCGGCCTCGCCCTCCTCGCGCTCGCGGGGGCGGTCGGGTTCCTGTGGCTACGGGGGCGGCGATGATACCGGGAGAGGTATTCCCGGCCGAGGGCGAGATCGTGCTGAACACCGGGCGGGCGGTCTGCGAGATCGAGGTCGCCAACAGCGGCGACCGGCCAGTGCAGGTCGGCAGCCACTATCACTTCGCCGAGACGAACCCGGGCCTGATCTTCGACCGGGCGGCGGCGCGGGGGATGCGGCTCGATATCCCCGCGGGCACGGCGGTGCGCTTCGAGCCCGGCCAGACGCGGCGGGTGCGCCTCGTGGCCTATGGGGGGGCGCGCGTCGTGCAGGGGTTTCGCAACGCGGTGGGGGGTGTGCTCGATGTCTGACGGAAAAGTGGAGGCCGCGCGGAAAGGTCGCATTGCCGCCAAGCGGGGGCGCTCCCATCTGCGCCCCATACGCCGACTTACAGCTTCACATTTCGCCCGGAGACGTCGCGATGCCCCCGCACTCCCTCGCCTTCACGAAATCCATGATCGCCTTCTATGGCAAGGTCTTCGAAGCCCAACTTGTCGCGACGATGGGCATGATCGAATGCATGCGCCGCTTCGGCCCCTTTGCGACGGTGATCGCGCCGCCCAAGGGCGCCCCCGCCGCGGCGGGGCAGCCCGCCAACCTCGTCTCGGCGCCGCGCGCCGCACGCCGCGCCAAGGGCTGATCCGCGCCGTCACCCTGCGCGGGGGGGCGGCCTGATGCCCGTCACCCTCTCGCGTGCGGCCTATGCCGACATGTACGGCCCCACCACGGGCGACCGGGTGCGCCTCGGCGACACCGACCTTGTCATCGAGGTGGAGCGCGACCTCACCACCTATGGCGAGGAGGTCAAGTTCGGCGGCGGCAAGGTCATCCGCGACGGCATGGGCCAGTCGCAGGTGCCGCGCGCCGGGGGCGCGATGGATACCGTCATCACCAATGCGCTGATCGTCGATCACACCGGCATCTACAAGGCCGACATCGGCCTGCGCGACGGGCGCATCGCGCGGATCGGCAAGGCCGGCAACCCCGACGTGCAGCCCGGCGTCGACATCATCATCGGCCCCGGCACCGAGATCATCGCGGCCGAGGGGCGGATCGTGACGGCCGGGGGCTTCGACTGCCACATCCACTTCATCTGCCCCCAGCAGGTCGAGGACGCGCTGCATTCGGGCATCACCACGATGCTCGGCGGGGGCACGGGGCCCGCGCACGGCACGCTCGCCACCACCTGCACGCCGGGGCCCTGGCACATCGGGCGGATGCTGCAGGCCGCCGACAGCCTGCCCGTGAACGTCGCCTTCGCCGGCAAGGGCAACGCGAGCCGGCCCGAGGCGCTGATCGAGCAGGTCCGCGCCGGCGTCGCGGCGATGAAGCTGCACGAGGACTGGGGCACGACGCCCGCCGCCATCGACTGCTGCCTCGGGGTCGCCGATGCGATGGACGTGCAGGTGATGATCCACACCGACACGCTGAACGAATCGGGCTTTGTCGAGCATACGCTCGCGGCCATCGCGGGGCGCACGATCCACGCCTATCACACCGAAGGGGCGGGGGGCGGACATGCGCCCGACATCATCCGCGTCGTGGGCTCGGGCAATGTGATCCCCTCCTCGACCAACCCGACGCGCCCCTACACCGTCAACACCATCGAGGAACACCTCGACATGCTGATGGTCTGCCACCACCTCGACCGGCGCGTGCCCGAGGATGTGGCCTTTGCCGAAAGCCGGATACGGCGCGAGACGATCGCCGCCGAGGACATCCTGCACGACCTCGGGGCGTTCTCGATCATCTCATCCGACAGCCAGGCGATGGGGCGGGTGGGCGAGGTCATCATCCGCACCTGGCAGACCGCGCACAAGATGAAGGTCCAGCGCGGCCGGCTCGAGGGCGAGGCGGGCGCGAACGACAATCTGCGCGTGCGCCGCTACATCGCGAAATACACGATCAACCCCGCCATCGCGCATGGCGTCTCGGCCCATATCGGCAGCATCGAGCCCGGCAAGCGCGCCGATCTGGTCATCTGGGCGCCCGCATTCTTCGGCGCCAAGCCCGAGATGGTGCTGGTGGGCGGCATGATCGCGGTGGCGCAGATGGGCGACCCGAACGGCTCGATCCCGGCCCAGCCCTTCTACACCCGGCCGATGTTCGGCGCGCTCGGCCGCGCGCGCGAGGCATCGGCCGTCACCTTCGTCTCGGCGGCTGCGGCCGAGGACGATGTCGCGGGGCGGCTCGGCCTCGGCAAGGCGGTGGTCGCGGTCGAGGGCACGCGCGGCATCGGCAAGGCGGACATGCGCCTCAACAGCGCGACGCCGCGCGTCGAGGTCGATCCCGAGACCTACGAGGTGCGCGCCGACGGCGTGCTGCTGACCTGCGAACCCGCGCGCGAGCTGCCCCTCGCGCAGCGCTATTTCCTCTATTGAAGGGGCCGCCATGACCGACCTTGCACCCGCCCGCGCCGTCCTGCCCCCCGGCAGCTGGTCGGGGCCCGTCGCCGATACGGTCGTGCTCGACTACGAGGGGCGCTTCGTGCGGCGCAAGCGGCTGGTGACGGCCTCGGGCGCCTCGGTGCTGGTCGATCTGCCGCAGACGGTCAGCCTCGAGGATGGCGCGGCGCTCGTGCTTGCGGATGGGGGGCGGGTGCGGGTGGTGGCGGCGGCCGAGGCGGTCGTCATCGTCTCGGGCGATCTGGCGCGGCTTGCCTGGCACATCGGGAACCGCCACACGCCGTGCGCGATCGGGCCGGCGCATCTGATGATCCGGCGCGACCATGTGCTCGAGGCGATGCTCCTGCGGCTCGGGGCGACGCTCATTGCGGCCGAGGCGCCCTTCACCCCCGAGGGCGGCGCCTATGGCCACGGCCGCACGCTCGGCCACCACCACCACGAGGGCGACCACCACGACCACCACGGCCACGACCACGGCGCGGACGCATGACGGCCGACCCCGAGGCGGACCTCCTGCATCTGCACCAGTGGCTGTCGCCGGCCTTTCCGGTCGGGGGGTTCGCCTTTTCGCAGGGGCTCGAGACGGCGATCGCGCGCGGCCTCGTGCGCGACGGCGCCGGGGTGGCGGGCTGGGCCCGGGCCGCGATCTGCGACGGGGCGGGGCGGGTCGATGCGGTGCTGCTCGCGCACGCACGCCAGCCGGGGGCGGAGCTTGGGCATCTCGCCGACCTGTCGCGGGCCTATGCCGTCTCGGCCGAGCGGCTGGTCGAGGCCGAGGAGACGGGCGCGGCCTTCCTCGCCCGCATCGCGCGCATCACGGGGCGCGCCGCGCCCCTGCCCCTGCCCTATCCGGTCGCCGTCGGCTGGGCGAGCGCGCCACTTGCGGTGACGACAGAGACGGTGGCGGCGTTCTGGCTCCATGCCCTCGCGGCGCAGATCGTGGGCGCGGCGGTGCGCTTCCTGCCGCTCGGCGCGGCCGAGGGGCAGGCGATCCTCGGCGATCTCGCGCCCGCGATCCTGCGGCAGGGGGCTTGGGCGGCCGGGGCGGCGCTCGCCGACATCGCCACCTCGACACCCGGCGCCGACATGGCGCAGATGGATCACGAAACGCTCGAGGTGAGGATCTTCCGCTCATGACCCCATCGCACGGCCCCCTGCGCGTCGGCATCGGCGGCCCCGTCGGGGCGGGCAAGACGACGCTGACCGAAAAGCTCTGCGCGGCCCTCGCCCCCCGCCTGTCGATGGCGGTGGTGACGAACGACATCTATACCCGTGAGGATGCCGACTATCTCGTGCGCGCGCAGGTGCTGCCCGCCCAGCGCATCCGCGGGGTCGAGACGGGCGGCTGCCCGCACACCGCGATCCGCGAGGATGCCTCGATCAACCTCGCGGCCTGCGCCGACCTTTCGCGGCAATTCCCCGACCTCGCGCTGATCCTGATCGAATCGGGCGGCGACAATCTGGCCGCGACCTTCAGCCCGGAGCTCGCCGACCTCACGATCTATGTCATCGACACGGCCGCGGGGCAGGACATCCCGCGCAAGAAGGGGCCGGGGGTGGCGCGGTCGGATCTGCTCGTCGTCAACAAGACCGATCTTGCGCCCCATGTCGGGGTCGATCTCGACCTCCTGCGGTCCGACACCGAGCGGGCGCGGGGCGCGCGGCCCTATGTGCTCGCGCAGCTCCGCCACGGGCGGGGGGTGGAGGAGGTCGCGGCCTTCATCCTGCGCGAAGGCGGGCTGTCAACCGACTGAGCGGAAGGGCCGCCCCCGGGGTGGCGTCATGATCCCGGACAGCGCGTCTGCGGCGCGGTGACGGACATCGGGTGCCCGGCGCGCGCCGCGGGCTTGACAGTCAGGGGTCGTTGGCCGACCGTCGCGTCGAGCGGTCAATTCGGCGCTCGACCATGCGGCAAGTCCCCGCCGGTCGTGTTCCATCGTTGAGGCCGGATCGCGACTTTCCCGGGCATTCAACACCGAATCGGCGAGCAGCCATGACTCTACGTCTGATCGTGCCATTCCTGATCGTCGTGGCCGCGGCAGGGCCCGCCAAGACGGAAACCTGCGCCAGCGATCCGCAGCGGTGCACCCCGGCAGAGTTGTGCCAGTCCGCGACCGAAACGCAGGGCGGCAGGCTCATCTGGCGTAGCGAAGCAAAAAACCCCTATCTCGATCTCGCGAAAACGCTCGGGATGGATTGCGGGACGGTCGAGGCGATCTCCGAGTGCGAGGCCGATGCGCGGAAGTGCTCGATCCAGGATCTCTGCACAGCCGCGGTCACGGCCTCGGGCAAGCGCGTGACATGGAACACCGCGCGACCCGATCATGTCGCGATGGCGCAATCCTACAAGCTGGCCTGCGGAACGGATGGGACCGGGGCACCCGCGGCCAGCGCGTCCCCGGAGACGGCTGCTCCACCGGCGGCGGATGCGCCGCCAGCGGTGGGTGTGGTCCCGGATGGCCAGTTGAGCGCCGAGGGTCTGGCGCTGATGGACCTCGTGCCGGCAGACATCCGGCGCGACATCAATCTTGACACCCTCATGCAAAGCCCGCCCTGCCCTGTCGAAGGACGGCTCGATGGCTGCTTTGCGGAAAAGTCGTCTCTGCTCGGCGAGGGCGGTCCAACGCAGATCCGAAGTGTAGCGATCGCAGTCTTTCGGTCGAACGCCGAATGGACAGGCTTCAGGTTCGAAGAGGGTGCCTACAGCGCGCATTTCTTCGAGGGCGTCTATTTTCCAATGCCACAGTGCCAGCAAGACAGCGCGATGGCGTCCTGGGACGACTGGTACTATTGCCGCAACGGCGACAAGTTCCGCGCCATCGAGGGCGATCCGGACAACCGGGGGGAATGGGTGACGAACGACGTCAAGCGTGCCGACGGAACGATCAGCCGCGAGCGGGTGAGGGAGGGGCGCTGGGAATACGTCTGGAAAACGGGCGAAGTCTACGTCGGTGAATTTTCCGAGGGCCAGCGCGAAGGGCATGGGACCTACAGGTGGGCAAATGGCAATGTCTATGAGGGCAACTTCAAGGATGGCGCCTTCAATGGTCGCGGCACTTACAGGGCATCAAATGGCAATGTCTATGTGGGGAACTACGCAGATGGCAAATACGAGGGGACGGGGACGCTCAGCTACGCCAACGGCGATGTCTATGAG
>JBIKVM010000162.1:0-6665 GCA_044356825.1 Limisphaerales bacterium | reverse complement strand
CCTCGGGCGGCACCACGACCGCGCCGTGGCGGTCGGCATGCACGAGATCGCCCTGCCGGACCTCGAGGCCCATCACGCGCACGGGTTCACCGACCGAGCGGACATGGACGAAGCCGTGGCTCGGCCCGATGCTGCCGGCGATGACGGGAAAGCCCGCTGGCAGGTCGCCCAGATCGCGCACGACGCCGTTCGTCAGCGCGCCCGCCATGCCGAAACCCTTGTGGATGGTCGTGTTGACCTCGCCCCAATAGGCGCCGATGCAGTCGGGATAATCGAGATCCTCGACGACCGCGACCGACGGTTTCGGCGCATCGTGCATCGCCCGGTAATAGGCCATGCGGCGGGCGCGGACGACCTCGGGCGGGTCGGTCGGCGGGGCGAGTGCCGCGATCTGCGCCGTCGCGGCATAGCCCACCACGGCGCGCCCGGGCTCGGTGCAGACCATCGTGCCGCGGGTGAAGCCCCGAAAGCCGCGCCGCCCCTGCACCACCTCGATGGCGTTGCAGACGGTCGGCGTATCGACGCGCAGGAGCAGCTTGTGCAGGTCGTCGTCCATCATTCCTCCAGCCAGCACCGCAGGGCGGCCGCCGTTTCCACAGGGCGTTCGAGTGTCGGCAGATGCCCGGCGCCCTCGATCACGACAAGGCGCGAGTGCGGCATCAGCCGATGCATGAGGTCGTGGCGCGCCCGCGGGCAGAGCCGGTCCTCGGCGCCCATCAGGACAAGGGCGGGACCGCGAAAGGCCGCGAGTGCTGCCTGCCGGTCGGCCCGGCCGCGCAGCGCCAGCGACTGGCGCGCGAACACCTCGGGCCCGAGCGCGAGCGCCATCTCGAGGCACAGATCGAGGATCACCCCCTTGCCCGGGCCGCGGGCAAGATAGTTGGGCTTCATCTCGGTGCGCATCACGGCGGCCAGCCCGCCGCCAAGCGCGCGGGCGATCTGGGGCGCGCGGCGGGCCGCGACCTCGGGCGCCTCGGCGCAGGGGTTGGTGTCGAGCAGCGCGATCCGCTCCACCCGCTCGGGCGCCTGGGCGAGCATCTCCATCGCGACGATCCCCCCCATGCTCAGCCCCGCGACCGCAAAGCGCGGCGGGGCATCGCGCAGCGCGGCGGCGGCAAGCCCCGCCATGCTGTCCGCGCCCGTGGGCAGGACATGCCCCACCGGGCGCGGATGCAGGCGCGCGGGCAACCCGCCCCAGAGCCGTGCGTCGCACATCATCCCCGGGATGAGCAGGAGCGGGGTCATCCGGTCAGACGCGCCGCGCGCCCTCCTTGAGGGTCGCGAGCTTGGCCCAGGCGATCTCGGGATCGACCGCGCCGAAGCCCGCGAAGGTGCCAAAGCCGCAATCGCTGCCGGCGACGACACGCTCGTGCCCCACGATGTCGGTGAAATGCCGCAGCCGCTGCGCCACGAGGTCGGGATGCTCGACGAAGTTCGTCGTCGTGTCGACCGCGCCGGGCACGAGCACCTTGTCGTCGGGGATCTCGCGCGCGCGGTCGCGAAAGACCGCCCATTCGTGGCCGTGGCGCGGGTTCGCCGTCTCGAAGAGGATGTAGCGGGCCGGCACGCGCATGAGTAGCGGGAAGACCTTGGCCATGTCGATGTCGCACACATGCGGCCCCTCGTAGTTGCCCCAGCAGATGTGCAGCCGGATCCGCTCGCGCGGGAGGCCCTCGAGCGCGTGTTCGAGCGCCTCGACATGGGTCGCGGCGACGCGCAGGAAGGCGTCATCGTCGAGGTGGGTGAACAGCATGTGGCGCGAGAGCGCGAGGTCGGGGCAATCGAGCTGCAGGTCGAGCCCGGCCCCGAGGATCGTGCGGTATTCCTCGCGCATCGCGTCGGCGAGCGCCCCGAGGTAGTTCTCGCGCGTCGGATAATGCGCGTTCTGCAGGAAGAGCGAGATCACCCCCGGCGAGGCCGCGTTCATGAAGCCGCGCGCGACCCCGTGCGCGGCCATCGCCGCGCGCAGGTTGGCGATGTCCTTTTGGAGTTCCCCCTGACCCTTTGATGCGACGGGCCCGGTGCACATGGGGCGGGCGTATTGCGGCGTCCCGCCCTGCTTGGCGAGGCGCTCGAGGAAGGTCGGGAACAGCTTGAGGTCGTTGGGCGCGTTGCGCGGGCTGTCGCCGGAAAAACCCGTGTAGCGGTCCTTGACATAGGTCGCATAGCTGATCTTCGAGCATTCGCCGTCCGAGACGATGTCGATGCCCGCGGCCTTCTGGCGGCGGACGTTCTCCATCACCGCCGCCGCCATGCAGGCGTCGAACGCGGCGCGGTCATAGTCCTCGCCCCTCTCGCGGGCAAAGAGGAAATCGACGACCGGCTGCGGGCGCGGCAGGCTTCCGACATGGGTGGCCGACAGGGTCATTGCGACACCTCGCGCAGAAGGCGGCCGGTCGCGCCGGCCGGGTCGTCGGTGTTGGTGACGCGGTAGAGGCTCGCCTCGCCCGTCATGGCCGGGGCAAGCCCGTGTTCGAGCGCGGGCGGCACCCAGACGGTATCCCCGGGGTTCAGCACCGCCTCGTTGCCCGGCCAGGTCAGCCGCCAGTGGCCGCGCATCGGCATGAGGACCGTGTGCCGGTCGGTGCGGGCGGGTGTCGCGGGGATCGAGCCGCGCGTCAGGAATTCGACCTCGAAGCCCGGACGGTCGCGCAGGCGGCCAAGGGCGCCGATGACCCTGGCGGGCTGCCGATCGGCAAGTGCCATCAGATCCCAATAGCGCGCAACCGAGGTCGGAACCACATCGGCCGTCGTCGGTTCGGGATAGGTGCGGAGTTCCTCCTCAGTCAGGAGCGGCATCGGCGGGACGCCCTCGGGCAGGTTCTGGCCACGCTTGGTGTCGTAGAGCTTGCCGTTCCTGCCAAGGACGAGGCCGTAGTCCTTGGCATCGGTGATGACCTGCGGCGCCCAGATCACGCCCCCGCCGGCATCGTCGCCGCCGAGGATCGCCATGATCATGCCGTAGTCGGTGCCGACGTTCTCGAAGGCGCGGAAGATCCCGGTCGGGATGTTGAAGATGTCGCCCTCTTCGAGGATCACCTCGCCCGCCTTGCCCCAGCGCCCCCAGAAGAAGCGCCAGCGCCCCTTCAGCACGAAGAACACCTCGGCCGTGCGGTGGCTGTGGAGGCTGTTGCGGCACCCCGGCGGCTGGCCGGCCGCGCCGATGTTGAAGCCCGGCGTCTCGCGGATGTGGACGTGCTGGTCGGCGGATTCGCTTACCCCGCCGCCGATGATGGTGAAGTTCTCCTTGCGGTCCGAGCCCGGGGTGTGGGCATCGATGAAGGCGGTCCGGCAAGGGCGGAGTTCTCCGTATCGGACGATCTTGGGCGCGGTCACGTTCTGTCCTTTCGTGGCGGGGCGGCGTCGGGGGCACCCATGGCTCAGCCTTCGTGCAGCAGGATCTGCTTCCAGATCGCGGTTTCGTCGAAGAGCACCCATTCGCGGCGCAGGCGCGGGGCGGCAGCGCCGAGCGTGCCGAACTCGGCGTGGCTGATCCCGAGCACATGCACCTCGGCACCTGTCGGCCTGCCGAAGGCGCCCCACCCGTCGTGCCGGCCCTGAAGGCTCCAGCGCAGCGCGGCGCGCGGCGGCATCGTCGGATCCTCCCGCCCGATGGTGTGGTGGATCGTGAAGACGGCCGAGGGAAACGACGCCCGCAGCCCCATCCAGAACCGCTCGGCCGCATCCCAGCCATGGCCGGTGACATGCCCAGGAAGTTCGAGTTGCGCCGCGCGATCGTAGTTCGCGCGGATGGCCGCCATGTCGGCGCCCATGATCCGGCTGATCAGATCGGCATAGCGTGCGCCCCATTCGTTGCGATTGCCTCTGCCGACATAGGGGCCGGGGCGGTCGGTCGCAGGGGTGAGCGGCCGCAGGCAGGCCGCCGGGCCACCTTCGCGCGCGATGAGGTCGCGCGCGTAGTCCCGCGGATCCCACCCCATCTGGCGCACGATCGCGCCCTGATCGCGGATGAGCCACTCATCGTCGATGACGTTGTTGCGCGCATGGCAGTCCGCGATGATGCGATAGCGCAGCGACTTGCCGGTCGCCTTGCCATAGACGCCATCGCCCAGATGCGTCGCCGTCGAGATGATGCGGTGCGATGAGAGCATCCCCTCCTCGGGCGTGCCTGACCAGATCACATCCTCGCCCAGAAGCTGGCGGTCGGGAAACTCGGCCAGCGTCGCCATCGTCGCGCCGATGACGCTGCCGTTGCCGATCACGACCGATGCGGGCGAGCGCACGACGATATCAGAGGAATAGTAGTGGTGCAGCGTCGCGATTCCGCGGTCCTCCCAGATCTCCTGCGTAATGCCGAGGATGTAGTCGGGGAAGTCGGCGAACTTTGGATTGAAGCCCTTCATGCAGTGAAACCCCTTGGTCTGCGTGCCGAACCGCGCAGGATGAGCGGCCCGGGAATGAGGACGCGTCGCGGCGCGGTGTCGCCCTCAAGCCGCGAGAGGAGCGTATCGACCGTATTGGTGACCATCTGGTCGAGTGGCTGGCGGATGGTGGTGAGGTCGTAGGCGGGCCACGAGGCAATCGGAACGTCGTCATAGCCCACGACCGACACATCCCCGGGCACCGAAAGCCCTAGCTCGAAGCGCAGCACGTCCATGACCGCGAAGGCCATGTGATCGTTGCCGACGAACACGGCGTCGGGCCGCTCTGCCCGGCCGAACATCTCGCGCGCGACGGCCGCGGCGGTGTCGCGGTTGTACATCCCGTCGACCGAGGCGACCGGCTCCATCCCGTGCGCCGACAGCGCCTCGAGAAATCCGAGCGTCCGGTCGCGTCCCGTAGACGAACCCTGCCAGCCCGCAATGTGGGCGATGCGCTGGTGCCCGCCCGCGACAAGGAAGTTCGCGACCGTCCTGCCGCCCGCGATGTTGTCGGATGTCACCTCGGACAGGCGCGGATCATCCTGCCCGCGGTTGAACATCACCACCGGGATCCCCGCCGCCTCGCAGAGGTTCGTGAGTTCGTTTGTCATCGCAACCGAGGCGGTCACGATGCCATCGACACGATAGTCGAGCAGATCCTGCATGACCTTGAGGACGCCTTCGGACGAGTTCGTGGCCATGAAGACGAGGATGTGATACCCCTTGTCCTGAAGCGCCCGCGACAGTCGCTCGAGCGCAACGGGATAGAACTGGTTGTCGAGATAGGCGACGACGAGGCCAATGATCCGGCTCTTGCCGGTGATCATCGCGCGGGCGAGCGGGTCAGGACGATAGCCGAGTTCGCCCGCCGCCTGCATGACCTTCGCCTTGGTCGCGGGCGAGGCCGACGCGCCCGGCGTGAACACCCGCGACACCGCCGACTGCGAGACACCCGCCCGCCGCGCGACATCGAGCGATGTGACCTTTTCCTTCATCATCTTGCACCCCATCCGCCACCGCTGCTACCCGAGGGGCAACGCCCGGCAACCGATGCATCCGCGCGACACGGGTGCAAGCCCCCCGTTGGGCGCATGCCGCGTCGGTCGGGCACGGTGCGCGGGGTCGTGGGGTGGATCATGGCGCCCTGCCCGTCTCGGGGTCGAAGCCGGGTCGTGCCTTGTTGAATTCGCGCATCCGCTCGAGCGGATCGGCTCCAAGCTGGACATGGGCATCGAGCAGATCGACGAGCACCCAGTTCTCGCGGATGCGGCCCGCCTCGACGCGCCAGAAGTCGAGGCTGCGCAGAAAGAGCGTCCGCCCCGTCGGCGGCAGGCCGAGCCAGTTCGGCCCCGTGAGCGACAGGCGCATGTTGGGCCAACCCGTCACGGCCACATAGGGCCCCTCGCCGATGAAATAGTGCTCGGTGCCCTCGGCGTTCAGGCCACGATCGGGCATGCCGCGCAGGAAGGGGATCTGGTGCCACGCCCGAAAGCCCCGCACGCCGCGCGCCGTGCCGATCCCGGCAGGCCCGTACCAGTTGAAGCGCGGATGCCAGAAGCGGTCGAGCTCCATCACCTCGGGCCCGCCGCGCGACGGGTGGCGCACGAGGAAGTCGAGCATCTCGCACACGAGGGCCACGCTTGCCGCGCCCGGATCGGTGCGCTCGGCCAGCCCGTCTTGCGTCATCGGTCCGAAGGCGCGCTGGCGGGCGCCGAGTTCGGGCGCCAGCGGCCAGACCCCGGCCTGCATCATGAGCTCGGGGATGTCCCAGATCGCCTGGACCTCGACCACCTGCTCGCCTTCGAGGCGGAAGAATTCGTGAAAGCGGAACGCCGCCATATGGCCCGTCGGCGCGATGTCGAGGAAGGGCCGCGCGAAGGTGCCCGCGTAATGCCCGCAGGCGCCGATCCACGCCGCCCCCCCTTCGTCATGGCCCGCGACAACGATCGCGTCGCGCCGTTCGAGATCGGGCATCGCGGCGAGGAGGGGTGCATATGCCGTATCATAGAAGCGCTCGCCCGGCATCGTGCCGAAGGGATGGCACAGCCGCACCGTCGCACCGGGCGCAAGCAGGCCGCCGAGCGCCGCCCGAACCGGGCCTTCGGCAAAGGTCGCCATGGCCTGCCGGAGGGGCAGGATCACGCGGCGGTGGTGGGCAGGCTCAGCCATGGGTCGACCTTGATCGCATCATCTACTCCGCGGGTGCGCCGAAGGGGACGTTCTGTTTGCCGTATCGGCGGACGCGGATGTTGCATTGTTCGGCGTGTCCGACGAAGCCCTCGA
>JBIKVM010000161.1:0-6696 GCA_044356825.1 Limisphaerales bacterium | reverse complement strand
GCATGTCGCCGGGCAGGAAGCCCAGACGCTCGCCGGCCTCCACCGCCGGGCGCGAGAGCACGATCCGCTCCACCTCGCCGGCCAGAAACAGGCTGACGCCGACCGCGACGGCCAGATAGGTCTTGCCGGTGCCCGCGGGGCCGATGCCGAAGGCGAGTTCGTGCGCGAGCAGCGCCTCGACATAGGCCTTCTGCGCCGCCGTGCGCGGCT
The DNA here is from genome assembly GCA_044356825.1 of Limisphaerales bacterium. Lineage (GTDB taxonomy): Bacteria > Pseudomonadota > Alphaproteobacteria > Rhodobacterales > Rhodobacteraceae > JAUREX01. The sequence continues at coordinate 6,486 of JBIKVM010000161.1, read as the reverse complement.
CGACGGGCTTGCGCAGCGTGCGCAGCTCGGGCGGGGCGGTGCCGAACATCTCGAGCTGGCCGGCCGCGGGCGCCGCGGCGCCGCGCAGCGCGGCCTCGACATCGGCAGGCCCCACCGGACGGCCCGAGACGAGGCGCGCATAGAGCCCCTCGAGCACGGCGGCGGCACGGTCGCGCGCGCGCGCCTCGCCGATCAGCGTCAGGTGGTTGCCGCGCCGCAAGATGCGCGTTTCGGTCTGATGCTCGATCCGCGCGAGGTTGCGGTCGAACTGGCCGCAGAGATCGATGAGCCGCCGGTTGTCGTCGAATTCGAGATGCGTCTCGGACGCGGCCGAGGCGGCGGGCGGGGTGGTCGGCGCGCTGAAGCCCAAGGGGTGCCCTTCTGATGGCGGGACTTGTGGATAACTTGCGGCTACCGGATCGGCTTGGCAAGCGATTCTGTCGGCTTCCACGACGCTGCCGCACGAAACGCACGATTTCACGACAAGGCGGGCGGAAATCAGCCGATCCGCTCGGCAGCGAGCGAACGGGGCTCGGCCCACAGGATGCGCACGCGCGCGATCTCGCCCGCCTGCCCCGCGGGGTCGGCGACATGGACCGCGTGGAGATGCGCCGACTTGCCCGCCCATTGCCCCGCCATCCGGCCCGACCGTTCATAGAGCACCTCGGCCGTCCGCCCGACCATGGCCGCGAGCGCCGCGCGCTGCTGGGCGTCGATCAGCGCCTGCACCTCTTGCAGGCGCGCCTCGGCCTCGGCCGGATCGACCTGCGGACGGTCGGCCGCCGGCGTGCCGGGGCGGGGCGAATAGCGGAAGGAATAGGCCGACGCATAGCCCACCGCGCGGATCAGATCGAGCGTCGCCTCGAAATCGGCGCGCGTCTCGCCGGGGAAGCCCACGATGAAATCGCCCGACAGCGCGATGTCGGGCCGCGCCGCGCGCAGCCGGTCGATGATCGCGAGATAGTCGGCCGAGCCATGGCGGCGGTTCATGGCCTTGAGGATCCGGTCCGACCCCGACTGCACCGGCAGATGCACCCACGGCATCAGGGCCGGCACCTCGGCATGCGCGGCGATCAGATCCTCGGCCATGTCGCAGGGGTGCGAGGTGGTGTAGCGGATCCGCGCGAGGCCCTCGATCTCGGACAGCGCGCGGATCAGCCGCGCGAGGCTCCAGTCCGCGCCACCGTCCGCGCCGTGATAGGCGTTGACGTTCTGCCCGAGCAGCGTGATCTCGCGCACCCCCCGGCGCACCAGCGCCTCGGCCTCGGAGAGGATGCGGGCGGGGGGGCGGCTCTGCTCGGCGCCGCGGGTATAGGGCACGACACAGAAGGTGCAGAACTTGTCGCAGCCCTCCTGTACGGTCAGGAACGCGGACGGTGCGGCGCGCGCGCGGCCCTGCGGCAGATGGTCGAACTTGTCCTCGGCCGGAAAGTCGGTGTCGACCGGCCGCTCGCCCGCCTCGGCCCGGCGCAGGAGGTCGGGCAGCCGGTGATAGGCCTGCGGCCCGACGACCAGATCGACCAGCGGCGTGCGCGCGAGGATCTCGGCGCCTTCGGCCTGCGCGACGCAGCCCGCGACCGCGATGCGCAGATCGGGCCGCTCGGCCTTGAGCGGGCGCAGCCGGCCGATGTCGGAATAGACCTTTTCGGCGGCCTTCTCGCGGATGTGGCAGGTGTTGAGGATGACGAGGTCGGCATCCTCGGCCGTGTCGGTCGCGGCATAGCCCTGCGCCGCGAGCGCCTCGGACATGCGCTCGGAGTCATAGACGTTCATCTGGCAGCCGTAGGTCTTGACGAAGACCTTGCGCGTGTCGTCCATGCCCCGCCCCATCCTTGCGCACGGCTTGCGACATAGCGAAGCCCCGCCGCGCTTGCAACGCGCCTGCTTCCGCGCCTATACTGCGCCGGATCTTCCGATTTGAGCACCATGCCCGTTTTGCCCGGCCTCCGCGCCCTTGCCGAAGCCCTGCGCCAGCCCGCCGCCTCGGGTCCGCTTGCCCTGATCGCGGCCGAAGATGACGTGTGGTTGGCCGAGACCATCGCACATCACATGCGGATCGGCTTTACCGAGGTTTTCGTGCTCTGCCCGGAGCACATCGACCTGCCCGCTCCTGCAGATCCGCGGGTGCGCCGCATCGGCTGCGATGTGCGGCCGCTCGGGGGCCTGGCTGCGGTCCTGCCGGTGCTGGCGCGAGCGGGCGGCGGGCGCTGGATCCATCCGACCTTCAACGCCGAATTCCTGTTCTTTCCCTTTTGCGAGGGGCGCGCCATTGCCGACTTCGTGGCCTTCGCGCTCGAGGAGCGGCGCGAAGCCGTGGCCGGGACGGTCGTCGACATCTATCCGGCCGACCTCGCGGCCGTGCCGCCTGAGGCTCCCGACGCGCAGCCGCTGTGGTTCGACCGGCTGGGCTATGTGGGCGCGCCGCGCCGCGACCCGGCAGAGGGTTGGGCCGAACGCGCGCGCGAAATCGAGATTCTGGGTGGGCTTCGCCGGCGGTTCGAGGAACATGTTCCGTTCCGCCAGCGCGACATCGCGCGGACAGGGCTGTTCCGGGCTGGCACCGGGGCAGCGATCGGGGCGGACGGGCGCTTTGCGGATCCCGAGATAAACACCCGCCACAGCCCCTGGCACCGCAGCCCGAGCGTCGCCATCGCCTCGCTCCGCGCGGCCAAGGCGCTGCAGGCGAACCCGGAATCTCGGGCAGCGGTGCGTCGCCTCGTCTGGCCGGGGTCCGAACCCTTCCGCTGGTCTTCCGAGCAGCTCTTGCAGGCCGGGCTGATGGAAGCCGGGCAGTGGTTCTGACGCGCGTCAGATGTTCTCGGGCTGCGGCATGCCTAGGATGTGATAGCCGCCGTCGACATGGATGATCTCGCCCGTGGTGAAGGCGCCGAACTCCGAGATCAGATAGACGGCCGTGCCGCCCACTGCCTCGAGGGTGGCGTTCGAGCGCAGCGGCGCGTTGGCCTCGGTCTGGCGGAAGGTCTTGCGCGCCCCCCCGATTGCCGCCCCCGCCAGCGTCTTCATCGGCCCGGGCGAGATCGCGTTCACGCGGATCCCGTCCGGCCCGAGATCGTTCGCGAGATAGCGCACCGACGCCTCAAGCGCGGCCTTCGCCACCCCCATGACGTTGTAGAAGGGCGTCACGCGGTTCGATCCCTGATAGGTCAGCGTGATCAGGCTCGAGCCCCGCGCCATCAGGGGCGCCGCGCGCCGCGCGAGGTCGATGAAGGAAAAGCACGAGATGTCGAGCGAATTTCGGAAATTGCCCCGGCTCGTGTCGATGAAGCGGCCGTTGAGTTCGGCCTTGTCCGAAAAGGCGATCGCATGGACGAGGAAATCGAGCCGCCCCCACTCGGCCGCAAGCCGCGCGAAGGCGGCATCGAGGCTCGCCTCGTCCGAGACGTCGACATCGAGGAGCATGCTGCTCCCGACCGAGGCCGCCAGGGGCTCGACCCGCCGCCCGAACGCCTCGCCCTGATAGGAGAACGCGAGTTCGGCGCCCGCCTCGGCGGCCGCCTTCGCGATGCCCCAGGCGATCGAGCGGTCGTTCGCGACCCCCATGATCAGGCCGCGCCGTCCCTCCAACAATCCGCCCATGCCGGTTACCCGCCGAAACTGCTGAACACCAAACTCGCGTTGGTTCCGCCAAAGCCGAAGCTGTTGGACAGGACCGAATCCATCGCGACGCCGAAACGCGCCTCGGTCGCGATCTCGCCCGGGCGGATCGCGGGGTCAAGCGTCGTGACATTGGCCGAGGCCGCGATGTAGCCGCCCTGCATCATCAGGAGCGAATAGATCGCCTCGTGCACCCCGGTCGCGCCCAGCGAATGGCCCGTCAGCGACTTGGTCGAGGACACGGGCGGCACCTGCCCCTCGCCGAAGATGCGCCGCAGCGCGTCCATCTCGGTTACGTCGCCCGCGGGCGTCGAGGTGCCATGCGCGTTGATGTAGCTGATCCGCCGCCCCCCGGGCAGCGTCGAGAGCGCGAGCCGCATCGACCGCTCGCCCCCCTCGCCCGAGGGCGCGACCATGTCGTGGCCGTCCGAGGTCGCGCCGTAGCCCGTCACTTCGGCATAGATCCGCGCGCCCCGCGCCCGCGCATGCTCGAGCTCCTCGAGCACGACCACCCCGCCGCCGCCCGCGATCACGAAACCGTCGCGCGTCGCGTCGAAGGGGCGCGAGGCGGTCTCGGGCGCGTCGTTGTATTTCGAGCTCATCGCCCCCATCGCGTCAAAAAGGCACGAGAGCGTCCAGTCGAGCTCCTCGCCGCCGCCGGCAAAGACGATGTCCTGCTTGCCCATCTGGATCAGCTCCGCCCCGTGCCCGATGCAATGGGCCGAGGTCGCGCAGGCCGAGGTGATCGAATAGTTCACCCCCTTGATCCCGAAGGGCGTGGCAAGGCAGGCCGAATTGGTCGAGGACATGCAGCGCGTGACCATGAAGGGCCCCATCCGCTTCGGCGCGCCCTTCTCGATCACGATCTGGTGGGCGGCGAAGAGGTTCGCGGTCGACGGCCCGCCCGACCCCACCACGAGGCCCGTGCGCGGGTTCGACACCTCGGCGGGCTCGAGGCCCGCATCCGCCACCGCCTGGCGCATGGCGATGAAGTTGTAGGCCGCCCCCGCCCCCATGAAGCGCAGGTCGCGCTTGTCGATGTGCTCCTCGAGGACGATGCGCGGCAGGCCGTGGACCTGGCTGCGAAAGCCGTGCTCGGCATAATCGGGGGCGAAGACGATCCCCGACCGCCCCGCCCGCAGGCTCGCATCGACCTCAGCCGCATCGTTGCCGATGGGCGACACGATCCCCAACCCCGTGACGACGACCCGCCGCATGACCCCTCCGCCGCAACCTCTGCCCCCTGTCTAGGCCAGCGGCGGGTGGGGGGCAAGCGGGAAGGGGGGCGTGCGCGAATGGCTCAGTTAGATTCCTCTGGGCATGCACGCCTGATCAGCTAAAATAAAATCTTTAAAATTGCTTAGCCTTTCATGAAGCTCCCGGTAAGTTCGCCTCGTGCTGGACGGCGCTTCGATAGTCTTCTGGTATCTATCCAGGTGGGTAATTAGATCCATATGAGCTAATTTATCTCGCTCCTTCTTGAGATTGGCAAGTTTTGTTTTTATATAATCAAGCTCACCAGGATGTTTTTCTTCGAATTCCCTCTCAATTCTCCTTAAATTATATTCGCCCAGTAAGGTAACTAAGTTTTTTCTAAACCTTTCGAAATCAAAGGTGTTTGTGCTTTTCAGAAGCGTATTAACCCACTCTTCTCCCAAATGATTTCCTGCCGATCTGACTAGTTCATCCATCCACTCTTCAAGCCAACCTGACAACTCTAACAATGCCAACTTTGAGAGCAGTTGCGGCTTGTCGTCACCGTCTGAGTCTCTATACCAGAGGTCTATAAGATCAAGCGTTCTTTCAACCATCTCTACCTCGCGCGAAAGCGTGGCTGGCTAATTTAATCCTATTCTTGACATTTTCAGTCGAGGATAATCTAAACTGCGTGGTCTTCTGAAACTCCTTGTCTGAGCGCATGTTGTCAAACCTTTGCCTCAGCTCAACGCCAGAAACCTCCACGACGTCATCCAGGTTATTGAGAATGCCGACTAAAGCCGCCTCAATATATGTCAAGGAAATTTTGGAGATTTTGGGCACCTCAATCGCCAAGTTCGCGCTCCTACTCATCAATTCAAGGCGCCCCTCAATGGTTTCCAATTCTTGTTTATTCAAATATCTGTTGGCATGCATGAACGAGTTAAGATACTTTGAAAGGTCACCCGAATAACCATCAATAGCCCCCGAAAATGCAAGCGCGCGGACTAAAAGCTCAACTGACCGAAAACGTTGAGAGCCGCCCCAGATCCTCCTCTTAACTGATTTCCAGTCGTCATTATTCCTGTCGAATTTTTTTAAAAGATCATTAAACGGCCCACTGAAGATACAGTTTCGGATCTCTTGATTGTTAAGAGTTCTGCCCCCAGAATTCAGTCTATGAAAAATCGTGAAAAGATATGGCATATGTGTACTCTGGGAGTAATCGCACCTGAGCACTGTAATTGGCAGGGAGACATCCTCAACCTTAGAATAAAGTCGCTTATTCTCATCGCTGCCTTTTCGCAACTCAACATTCGTCACCCCGCGCAAGTTGGGATGAATATCTTGTAGATTCTTTATTATAAATGTCTCCTCCCCAAGAAATGATACAATTGAATTCATTCTCTGGAGTCCATCAATGACCATCCATTTTTGCGTCTTATAGTCTAAACTTAAACAAAGACTTGGAATGGGCAGCTGCTTAACAAGTGAGTCTATGAACTTTGATCGCTCATCTTGATTCCAGACCACCTCACGCTGAAAATCAGGATACAATTCCAGTTTACCAGTTTTGTAAAGGCGATAAAGATCGGCGCACGAGCGGAGTTCATTATATGCGACGATATCTTTTGGAGGCATGGGCTCTTCTTCTGCCACCTTGAATGAGCGATC
>JBIKVM010000160.1:0-6732 GCA_044356825.1 Limisphaerales bacterium | reverse complement strand
GGGGCAGACATTCACCGCGCGGATCGGCCGGGTGCCCGTCGTGCTTGCTCGCGGGGCGGACGGGGTGCTCCGGGGTTTCGTCAATGTCTGCCGCCACCGTGGCCACCCCGTGGCCGAAGGCGGCGGGGCGCGGCGGCTCTTTCTCTGCCGCTATCATGGCTGGAGCTACGGGCTCGACGGCTGCCTCTTGCGTGCGCCCGAGGCCGAGCAGGCCAAGGGGTTCGACCGCGGCGCGCTCGGGCTGGCGCCGGTGTCGGTCGCCGAGTGGCGCGGCATCGTCTTCGCACACCCGGACCCGCAGGCCGCGCCGCTCGTGAACGCCAATCCGGCGCTCGAGGTCTTCGGGGCCGATGCGGGCTTCAACCTCGGTGCGCACCGCCCCTTTCATAGCGCCAGTTTCGACATCCCGGCGAACTGGAAGCTCGTGCTCGACAACACGGTCGAGTGCTATCACTGCCCCTCGATCCACCCCGCCACGCTGAACCGGCTTTATGAGACGGGCGGCTTCGGCGGTGCGGTCTGGTCGGGCGCGGTGCGCCATTCGCGCGCCGAGATGGCGGGCGGCAGGGGCCGGCACGACTGCATCGTCCTCTTTCCCGGCAGCTATCTCGCGGCCGACAGCGTGCTGGGCATCCTCGGGCGGATCGAGCCCGAGGGCGCGGGGCGCACCCGGCTCACCTTCCGCTTCGCCGCCACCCCCGGGGCCGATCCCGCGCTTGCGGCCGAATTCGCCGCGATCTGGTGCGAGACGCTCACCGAGGACGTCGCGATCCTGACCGAGCAGGCGCGCGGCATCGCCTCGGGCGCGGTCGCGGCCGGCGTGCTCGTGCCCGGTCCCGAGAACTGCCTGATCCATCTGCGCAACCTCGTGCAGCACATGCTGGGCGACGGCGCGCCCCCCCTTGCTGCCCATTCCCCGGAGCCCACATGCAACTGACACGCGATGACCTTCTGCGCGCCTACCGCACAATGCGGACGATCCGCGTCTTCGAGGAGCGCGTCCACGCCGAATCGCAGGCTGGCCGGGTGCCCGGCTCGACCCATCTCTATGCCGGGCAGGAGGCGGTCGCGGTCGGGGTGTGCATGGCGCTCGACGGGCGCGACCACATCGTCTCGACCCATCGCGGGCACGGCCATTCCATCGCCAAGGGCTGCGAGGTCGGCCCGATGATGGCCGAGATCCTCGGCAAGGCGACCGGCACCTGCAAGGGCAAGGGCGGCTCGATGCACATCGCCGACCTGACGAAGGGGATGCTCGGGGCGAACGGGATCGTGGGTGGCGGCCCGCCGCTGGCCTGCGGCGCCGCGCTTTCGGCCAAGACGCTCGGCACCGGGGGTGTGGCGGTGACCTTCTCGGGCGACGGGGCCTTCAACCAGGGCACGACGGCCGAATCGATGAACCTCGCGATGGTTTTCCGCCTGCCAGTCATCTTCGTGATCGAGGACAACGGCTGGGGCGAGGCGACAAGCTCCGACTTCGCCGTGGCGGGCGACATCGTGGCGCGCGCCCGCGGCTACGGGATGACCGCCGAGAGCGTCGACGGCCTGTCGCTGTCGGATGTCCACGAGGCGACGCGCACGGCCGTCGCGCGCGGCCGCGAGGGCGGGGGGCCGACGCTTCTGCACATCCGCACCGAACGATTCTTCGGCCATTTCAACGGCGATCCCGACACCTACCGCAGCGATGCCACCAAGGCCGACCAGCGCGCCAACCGCGACTGCCTCGTGCGCCTGCGCCGGCTGCTCGCCGAGGGCGCGATCGTGCCCGAGGCGGTCCTCGCAACGGTCGATGCCGAAGTCGCGGCCGAGATCGAGGCCGCCGTCGCCGCCGCCCGCGCGGCACCCGACCCCGCACCCGAAACCCTCACGACCGACGTCTACGTCACCTACGGAGCCGCATGACATGCCCATCAAGACCTTCCGCGCGGCCCTGAACGAGGCGCTGCATCAGGAGATGGCCGCCGATCCGCGCGTCGTGCTGATCGGCGAGGACGTGACGGGCGGCGTCGGCGGCGACGGCGTTTCCGACGCGTGGGGCGGGGCATTCGGCGTCTCGAAGGGGCTGCTCGCGGCCTTCGGGCCGGGGCGGGTGATGGACACGCCGATCACCGAATCGGCCTTCGTGGGGGCGGCGGCGGGCGCCGCGCTGACCGGTCTGCGGCCCGTGGCCGAGATCATGTTCGTCGACTTCATCGGCTCGTGCCTCGACCAGATCATGAACCAGGCTGCCAAGTTCCGCTACATGTTCGGCGGCCGCGCCCGCACGCCCATGGTGCTGCGCGCGACCTTCGGCGGGGGCGCGCGCTCGGCCAGCCAGCACAGCCAGGCGCTCTATCCCATCTTCACCCACATCCCGGGCCTCAAGGTCGTCGTTCCCTCGAACCCCTTCGACGCCAAGGGGCTGCTGATCCAGGCCATCCGCGACGATGACCCGGTGATCTTCCTCGAAAACAAGATGCTCTACGACGAGGAGGGCGAGGTACCCGACCGCAGCTATACCGTCCCCTTCGGCGAGGCGCGGGTGCTGCGCGAAGGCAAGGACGCCACCATCATCGCGCTTGGCCGCATGGTGGGCCGGGCCGAGGCCGCGGCCGCGATGCTCGCGGCCGAGGGGATCCGGGTCAGTGTCATCGACCCGCGCACGACCTCGCCGCTCGACCGCGACACGATCCTCGAATTCGCCGAGGAGACCGGCCGCGTCGTCGTCGTCGACGAGGCGAACCCGCGCTGCGGGATGGCCGCCGACATCGCGGCCCTGATTGTCGAGGATGCCTTTGATGCGCTCAAGGCCCCCATCCTCAAGGTCACGCCGCCGCATACGCCCGTGCCCTACGCGCCCGCGCTCGAGGACATCTACCTGCCCGACGCCGCCCGCATCGCCGCCGCGGTGCGCCGCGTCGTGAAGCACTGACGCGGGTGGCTGGCATGTCGCAATCGCGCATTCACCTCGTGACCATGCCCAAATGGGGCATGACGATGACCGAAGGCCGCATCGCCGCCTGGCTCCGCGCCGAGGGCGAGACGATCGAACGCGGCGAGGATCTGGTCGAGATCGAGACGCAGAAGCTCGCCAACACGGTCGAGGCCGAGACCGGCGGCGTGCTGCGGCGCATCCTCGTGCCCGAAGGCGAAAGCGCCCCCTGCGGCGCCCCGATCGCGGTCTTTGCCGATGCCGGGGTGAGCGAGGCGGAAATCGACGCGCTTGCGGCCGAGGCCGCCGGTGCCGCGCGGTCCGGTGCGGGCGCCGATGACGCCGCGCCGCACACCCACGCCATCGAGGCGGGCGGCATCACCATCGCCGCGGTCAGCGCCGGGGCAGGTGAGGCGGGCCATCCGGCGGTGCTGATCCACGGTTTCGGGTCGGATACCGGGGTGTGGATGTTCGTGCAGGGGGCGCTCGCCTCCGGGGGGCGGGCGGTCCATGCCGTCGATCTGCCCTCGCACGGGGCCTCGGACGTCGCGCCGGGCATGACGAGCGTCGCGGCGATGGCCGGCGCGATCGGGTCCGCGGTGGCGGCGCTGGTGCCCGAGGGGCGGGTGCATCTCGTCGGCCATTCGCTCGGCGGGCGCATCGCGCTCGCGCTGGCGGCGGGGGCATCGCCCGCGCTCGCGGCAGAGCGGGTGGCCTCGGTCGCGCTCATCGCGCCCGCGGGGATGGGCCAGCCGGTCGATGCCGGGTTCGTCGAGGGCTTCCTTGCCGCCGACCGCCGCCGCGCGATGAAGGAGGCGCTCCGGCTTCTCGTCGCCAACGAAGACGCGATCGGCCCCGAGATGGTCGAACGCGCGCTTGCCGCCAAGCGGATCGACGGCGTGGCCGAGGCGCTCGCGGCGATCGCGGCGGGCGAGCTTGGCGCGGATGCCGCGGGGCGGGGCCTTGCCGACCGTGGGGCGACAGCCGCGCCCGTCCTGATGCTCTGGGGCGCCGAGGACCGCGTCATCGCGGCCCCCGCCTCGGGTGCCACGGTCCTGCCCTGCGCGGGCCACATGCCGCAGATGGAGGTGCCGGCCGCGGTCGCCGCCTGCCTCGCGGCGCATTTCGAGAGGAACGGGGGATGAGCGGCATTCCGGGCCTGCGAGGCGGCGAACATCTCGGGCTGACGGTGCCCGACCTCGACGCGGCCGAGGCCTTCCTGTGCGGCGTGCTCGGGGCGAAGCTCGTCTTCGACGGCGGCACGATTTCGGACGAGGACACGGTCGTGCGCGTTCTGGGCGCGCGGCGCGGCGACAGTTGCCGCTATCGCTTCTATCGCCTCGGCCACGGGCTGAACCTCGAGGTCTTCGAATACCGCACCGAGGACCGCGGCCGCCATCCCGCCAACCACCACCACGGCGGCCACCACATCGCGCTCTATGTCGACGACATCCACGCGGCGGTCGCGCATCTGCTCGCCCATGGCGTCGAGATGTCGGGCCCGCCCGAGCACATCGACGACGGCCCCGCCGCCGGGTCGGACTGGGTCTATTTCCGCGCCCCCTGGGGGCTTCAGATGGAACTCGTGAGCTATCCGGCCGGCAAGGGCTACGAAAAGGGGGCGGCGGTGAAACTCTGGAACCCGGCCCGCCCCGAGGAGTGAAGGAAAAGATGCCCGACGCGTCAACCATGACAGCCAAACCCCGACACGTCCGCAACCGCGCCGCGCGCCCGACGCTTGGGCCCGAATCGGGCGCCCTCATGGGCGAGGCCGACCACCGCGCCGCAAAGGCCGAGATCACCTCGTGGCCCGGCTACGCGCCGACCCCGCTCGTCGATCTGCCGGGCCTTGCACGCGCGGCGAGCGTCGCTGCCATCGGCTACAAGGACGAGGGGCGGCGCTTCGAACTCGCGAGCTTCAAGGCGCTCGGCGGGGCCTATGCGGTGCTGCGCGTGCTGCAAGACAAGCTTGCCGCGCGGGGGATCCATGCCTCGGCGGCCGACCTCGTGGCCGGGCGCCACCGCGACCTCATCGCCGACGAGACGATGGTCTGCGCGACCGACGGCAACCACGGCCGCTCGGTCGCTTGGGGGGCGCGGATGTTCGGCTGCAAGTGCCGCATCTACATCCACGAACATGTCTCGGCCGACCGCGAGGCCGCGATCGCATCCTTCGGCGCGGTGATGGTGCGCCTGCCGGGCGATTACGATGCCTCGGTGCGGGCGGCGGCGCAGGATGCGGCGGCACATGGCTGGAACCTCGTGGCCGATACCAACGCGGGCGGCGGGTCGGACGCGATGCCGCGCCTTGTCACCCAAGGCTACACCGTGATCGTGGCCGAGCTGCTCGACCAGCTTGCGCTGCCACCCTCGCATGTCTTCGTGCCTGCGGGCGTCGGCGGCCTTGCCGCCGCCATCGCAGGGCGCTGGGCGCATGTCGCGGGGGCCGCGCGGCCGCGTGTCGTCGTCGTCGAGCCGCACGCCGCCGATTGCGTCTTTCGCGCGGTCGCCGAGGGCGAACCGCGCCCGATCGAGGGCGATGTCAACAGCTTTATGGCCTGCCTCTCGGCCGGGTCGGTCTCGCCCGTAGCCTGGCCGGTGATCCGCGACGTGGTCGACGACGTGGTGACGATCGCCGACGACACCGCGGTCGACATGCTGCGCGCGCTGGCGACAGGCCGCTACGGCGATGGGCCGCTCGTCTCGGGAGAGAGCGGCTGCGCCTCGGTCGCGGCGATCCTCGCGGTCGCGACCGATCCCGCCCTGCGCGCGGCCCTCGGAATCGATGCAGCCTCGCGCATCGTCGCGATCGGCAGCGAGGGCGCGACCGCGCCCGAGGTGTGGCAGGCCGTGACCGGCTTTGCGCCCGACGAAGTGCTTCGGAACGCATCGCGTTCCGGATCCCCCGCAGGGGCAAACCCTGCGGCTCCGGCAAACTGAACCAAGCAACCAGCCCCGACAGGGGACCAACCGACAGGAGAGTGCGACATGAACAAGATCATGAACTGGGTCGCCGCTGCCGCCGTGGGCGCGGGGCTCGCGCTCGGCGCGGGGGCCGCGACCGCGCAGGGCCTCATCAAGGAGGTGAAGGACCGCGGCACGCTGCGCATCGGCGTCGCCGAAGGCCCCCCCTACCAGTATCCCGATCCGGTGACGGGCGACTACATCGGCCTCAACATCGATCTGGCCAATGAGGTCGCGGGGATCCTCGGCGTCGAACTCGAGGTCGTGCCGGCAACCTGGGCCACGCTCGTGACCGGGCTTGAGGTCGGCCAGTACGACGTCATCTTCGCGAACCTCTTCGCGACCCCGCCGCGCGCCGTCTCGGTGGCTTTCACCGACGCCTATGACACCTATGGCTTCCACGTCATGGTCCGCGCCGACAGCGCGCTGCAATCGCTCGACGACCTCAACAACGCCAACGTCACCTTCGCGGGTGTCGCGGGCACCGTCGAGGCGCAATACCCCAAGGAGCTCTTTCCCGAGGCCAAGGTGACCGAGCTCGTGACCGATCAGGCCAACGCCGCGCCGACGGCGGTTCTGGCCGGGCAGGCGGACGCCTACATGGTCGACCCGGGCTATCTGCGCGTGATCTCGACGCAAAACCCCGCCTTCCGCGACCAGACGCGCCTGCTGAACGGCGAGGACAACCTGCTCAAGCCGGTTTCGCTCTCCTATGCGGTGCGCCATGACGCGATCGACATGTTGAACTTCCTCAACATCTTCATCCGCGACAAGGTGGCCAACAAGGCGATCGCGCCCGCTCGCGACGCCTGGTTCGAGAAGATCGCGCAGTAACAGCGCGCCTGACAATCATCACG
>JBIKVM010000022.1:0-22541 GCA_044356825.1 Limisphaerales bacterium | reverse complement strand
GACGCTCGCGGGGCTTGCGCTCGCCAACCCCGTGGGCCTCGCGGCGGGGTTCGACAAGAACGCGGTCGCGCTGCCCGCGCTCATGCGCGCGGGCTTCGGCTTTCTCGAGGTCGGCGCCGCCACCCCCCTCCCGCAGGAGGGCAACCCCCGCCCGCGCCTTTTCCGCCTGCCCGAGGATCGCGCCGTCATCAACCGCTTCGGCTTCAACAACGAGGGGATGGAGGCGATCGCGCCGCGCCTCGCCGCCCGGCCGGCGGGGGTGCCCGTGGGTCTCAACCTCGGGGCCAACCGCGACAGCGCCGACCGGGCGGGCGATTTCGCGCGCGTCCTCGTCCGCTGCGGCCCGCATGCGGATTTCGCGACCGTCAACGTCTCATCCCCGAACACCGGGGGCCTGCGCGACCTTCAGGCGGCGGCGGCGCTTGCCGCGCTGCTCGCGGGCGTGATCGCGGCGCGCGATGCGCTCGCCCGGCCCGTCCCCGTCTTTCTCAAGATCGCCCCCGATCTCGAGCGCGGCGCGGTCGAGGACATCGCGGGCGTCGCGCTCGAGGCCCGCATCGACGGGATCATCGCGACGAACACGACGCTTTCCCGAGACGGGCTGCGCGGCGCCGCGCGCGCCGAGGCCGGCGGGCTGTCGGGCGCGCCGCTGTTCGAACGCTCGACGCGGGTGCTGGCCGAGCTTTCGCGCGCCACGGGCGGGCGGCTGCCGCTGATCGGGGTCGGCGGGGTCGATGGGCCCGAGACGGCATACGAGAAGATCCGCGCCGGCGCCTCGGCGCTGCAGCTCTATACCGCGCTCGTCTGGCAGGGGCTCGGCCTCGTGCCGCGGATCTGTGCGGGTCTTTCAGGGCTACTGGCGCGCGACGGCTTCGCGCGCATCGCCGACGCCGTCGGCACCGGCCGCGACCGCTGGCTCTGAGGCCGCGCGCAAGACGGCGGGCAGCGCGCGCCAGAGCGTCAGCGCCCGCACGAGCGAGAGGATCGCGAAGGCCGCCCAGAGACCGTGATTGCCTAAGGCGGGCATCAGCACCATGAGCGAGAGCGCGAAGGCCACGGCCGAGAGCGCCATCGCGTCGCGCATCTCGCGCGCCCGCGTCGCCCCGATGAAGATGCCGTCGAGCATCCATGACGCGATGCCGAGCATTGGCCCCGCCGCCGCCCAGGGCAGATAGGCGCGCGCCTCCGCCCGCACGCCGGGCGCCGTGGTCATGAGGTCGATGACCGCCCCGCCCCACGCGGCATAGGCCGCCGACAGCGCCCCCGCCCCCGCCACGCCCCAGAGGCTCGCCATCCTCGCCGCTCGGATCAGCATCGGGCGCGAGCGCGCGCCCACCGCCTGCCCGACGAGCGCCTCGGCCGCGAAGGCGAACCCGTCGAGCGCATAGGCCGTGATCTCGACGAACTGCATCAGCAGCTGATTGGCGGCGAGCGTCTGATCCCCCTGCCCCGCCCCGAGAAAGAGGAACGCCGTGAAGCAGCCCTGCAGCATCACCGAGCGCAGCATGATGTCGCGGTTGACCTCGAGCATCCGCGCGAGCGGCCCCGCCGCGAGCAGCCGCGCCCGCGAGAGCCCGCCCCCGAACGCCCCGCGCGCGAGCCACAGCCCGAGCGCCACGCCCCCCCATTCGGCGATGAGCGTCGCCACCGCCACCCCCTCGACCCCCCAGCCGAACCCCAGCACGAACAGGAGATCGAGCGCCGCATTTGTCCCGTTCATCACGAGTTGCAGCGCCAGCACCGCCCGCGTGCGCTCGAGCGCGATGAGCCATCCGGTCAGCGCGTAGAGGGCGATCGTCGCGGGCGCTCCCCAGATGCGGATCGCGATATAGTCGCGCGCCAGCGCCTCGACCTCGGCCGTCCCCGGCGCGATCCCGAAGGCCGCCGCCGCAAGCGGCCCCTGCAGCGCCACGAGCGCGAGCCCCGCCACCGCCGCGATGCCGAGCCCGCGGATCAGCACCGCCCCCTCTTCGGCGACGTCGCCCGCCCCGCGCGCCTGCGCCACGAGCCCCGTCGTGCCCATGCGCAGGAAGCCGAAGATCCAGTAGACGCTCGCGAGGATGATCGCGCCCATGCCGACGGCGCCGATGGGTGCGGCCTGCCCCATCTGGCCCACCACGGCCGTATCGACCGCGCCCAGGAGCGGGATCGTCGCGTTCGACAGCACGATCGGCCCGGCGATGGCGAGGATGCGCCGGTGCGTGACCTCAGCCATCGCCCGCGCCCGCGCCGCCCGGCATCAGGAAATGCCCCGTCGCCGCGGCAAAGGGCCGGTCGCGGTTGTCCTGCCAGGCCTCGACATGCACGCTCGCGAAACGCCGGCCCGAGCGGTTGACGCGGGCGCGCGCGTAGGCATCGCGCGGCAGCCCCGCGCGCAGATAGTCGATGCTGAAATCGATGGTCTTGGGCATCCGAGGCGGATGGGCCGCAATCGCCGCGGGGTCGAGCCGCCCGCCCTCCATCGCCTCCCACATCGCGCTCCACGCGAGCTCGATGATGGCCGTGACCTCGAGGAACGCGGCCGTCGCGCCGCCATGCAGCGCCGGGATGAGCGGGTTGCCGATGAGCGCATCGTGAAAGGGCATCAGCGCCGTCAGCTCATCGCCGCGCCGGTCGAAGGAGATGCCGAGAAAGCGCGCATAGGGCACATGCGCCACAAGGGCCGCAAGCGCGGCATCGCGGCGTTCCTTCACCACCTGCACGGGTTCGGGGCGGGGCGTCATCCGCGCCCCCCGGGCAGCGGGTCGAGCGTGAAGGTGCCCGTGGCGGTCGCGACGGGGCGGGCGGCGTCATCGTCCGAGGCGGTGACGCGGATGAAGGCGACCGAGCGCGTGCGGTGGAAACAGACCGCGCGGCAGCGCACCCGCTCACCCGGCGTGGCCGAGCGCATGTAGTCGATCCTGAGGCCGAGCGTTGCCGTCACCGCCGGCGGATCGCGCGAGAACATCGCCATCGTCCCGGCGGCCGTGTCCATCAGCGCCGAGACCGCCCCGCCGTGGATCACCCCCGTCTCGGGGTCGCCGACAAAGCGCGCGTCCCACGCCATCGACATCTCGACGCCGTCCGCCCCGCAGCGCTCGATCCGCATGCCGAGCGCGCGCGCATGCGGGAGCGCCTCGATGAAGGACTGCGCCTGCGCGAGCGGGAAGGGTGTTTCGGGCGCGTCGGACATGGCGCGACCCTAGGCCGGTCGGGCGGCGATCTTCAAGGCCCCGCGCCCCGGTCCCATTGGCGTGAGGGGCGCGCGCCGCACCCGGCGGGGGCTTGACCTCGGGCGGCAGAGGGATTTTGTCGGGGATGGTGCCCTGCTCGGGGGCGCGAGAGGTGCAAGACCATGGCGCAGGCGGCGGAGGTCGTGACGCTCGACGTGCAGGGGATGCATTGCGCCGCCTGCGTCAGCCGGGCCGAACGGGCGCTGCTGGCCGCGCCGGGCGTGATCGGGGCCGAGGTGAACCTTGCCACGCGCCGCGCGCGGGTGCGCACCGACGGCATGGCCGACCCCGCGCGGCTTGCGGCCGCGGTGACGGCGGCGGGCTATCCGGCCGAACCCGTCGCGCCGCCCCACGCCGGCCAGACGCTGGCCGAGATCGCGGGCGCAGCCGACGCCGCCCCCGAACTGGCCGAGGCGCGTGCGATGCGCGCCCGCGCCATCGTCGCCGCGCTGCTCGCGGCCCCGGTCGTCGTGCTCGAGATGGGCGGGCATCTCTTCCCCGCGCTCCACCATCTGATCGCGGGCACCATCGGCATGCGCGCGGCCTGGGCCATTCAGGCGCTGTTCGCGACCGCGGTGCTGGCGGGGCCGGGGCGCGTCTTCATCCTGCGCGGCTGGCCCGCGCTCGGCCGCGGCGCGCCCGACATGAACAGCCTCGTCGCGCTCGGGACGGGCGCGGCCTGGGCCTATTCGATGGTCGCGCTGATCGCGCCGGGAATGATGCCCGCGGGCGCGGCCGCCGTCTATTTCGAGGCCGCGGCCGTCATCGTGGTGCTGATCCTGACCGGGCGCTGGCTCGAGGCGCGCGCGCGCGGCCGCACGGGGGCGGCGATCCGGCGCCTGATCGCGCTGCAACCGGCCGAGGCGCTGGTCGAGACGCCCGCGGGCCCCGAAGTGCGCCCCATCGCGGCACTCGCCGTGGGCGATGTCATGATCCTGCGCCCCGGCGCGCGCATCCCGACCGATGGCGTCATCCTCGAGGGCGACAGCCACATCGACGAAAGCATGCTGACGGGCGAACCCCTGCCCGTGGCGCGCGGGGCGGGCGCGCCCGTCGCGGGCGGGACGATCAACGGCGAGGGCGCGCTGCGGGTGCGCGTGGCGCGCGTCGGCGCCGAGACGCTGCTTGCCCGCATCCTGCGCGCCGTGGCCGAGGCGCAAGGCGGCAAGCTGCCGGTTCAGGCGCTGATCGACCGGGTGACGATGCGCTTCGTGCCCGCCGTGATGGTGGTGGCCGCGCTGACCGTCGCGGGCTGGCTTTTGCTCGCGCCCGTGCCGGCACTCGGGCCTGCACTGGTTGCCGGCGTGTCGGTCCTCATCATCGCCTGCCCTTGCGCGATGGGCCTTGCGACGCCGACCTCGATCCTAGTCGGCACCGGGCGGGCGGCCGAGGCGGGGGTGCTCTTTCGCCGGGGCGAGGCGCTCGAACGGCTCGCGGGCGTGCAGGTCGTGGCCTTCGACAAGACCGGCACGCTGACCGAGGGGCGCCCGCGGCTGACCGATGCCGCCACCGCCCCGGGCCGCGCGGCCGATGAGGTGCTGCGGATGGCGGCGGCGGTCGCGGCGCTCTCGGACCATCCGCTGTCGCGCGCGCTGGCCGAGGGCGCGCGGGCGCGGGGCCTTGCCCCCCTGCCCGCCCGCAACGTCACCGCCTGGCCGGGTTTCGGCACCGGGGGCGATGTGGCGGGCGCGCGGGTGCTGATCGGCGCCGCGCGGCTGATGGCGCGCGAGGGCGTGGCGACGGGTCCGCTGCAAGGGGCGCTCGACGGTTTCGCGGCGCAGGGCGCGCCGGTGGTGCTGGTCGCGATCGACGGCCAGATCGCCGGGGCCTATGCCTTTGCCGATCCGGTGAAGGCGGGCGCGCGCGCGGCGGTCGCGGCGCTGAAGGCGCGCGGCATCGCGGTCGCGATGGTGACGGGCGATGCCGAGGCGGCGGCGCGCGCGGTTGCCGCCGAGACGGGGATCGAGACGGTGATCGCAGGCGTCCTGCCCGAGGGCAAGGCCGCGGCCGTCGCCGATCTGCGCGCCCGCCACCCCGGCACGCTCGCCTTCGTGGGCGACGGCATCAACGACGCGCCGGCCCTCGCCGCCGCCGATGTCGGCATCGCGATGGGCACGGGCACCGATGTCGCGATCGAGGCGGCCGATGTCGTGCTCGTGTCGGGTGCGCCGCGGGGCGTGGTGGCGGCGGTCACGCTCGCGCGCGCCACCCTGCGCAACATCCGCCAGAACCTCTTCTGGGCGTTCGGCTACAATGTCGCGCTGATCCCGGTCGCGGCGGGGGTGCTCTATCCGGCGACGGGGTGGCTCCTCTCGCCCATCCTCGCGGCGGGGGCGATGACGCTCTCGTCGGTGTTCGTGCTCGGCAATGCGCTGCGGCTTTCGCGGATCGACCTGACGGAAGGATGACGATGGAGCCTGTCCACATCATCGGCGCGGGGCTCGCGGGCTCCGAGGCGGCCTGGCAGATCGCCGAAGCGGGCGTCGACGTCGTGCTCCACGAGATGCGGCCCCATGTCGCGACCTTCGCCCACCGCAGCGGCGATTTCGCCGAGATGGTCTGCTCGAATTCGTTCCGCTCGGACGATGACGTGATGAACGCGGTCGGCCAGCTGCACTGGGAGATGCGCGCGGCGGGCGGCCTCATCCTGCAGGCGGCGACGGCGCACCGGCTACCGGCGGGCGGCGCGCTCGCGGTCGACCGCGAGGCGTTTGCCGCGACCGTGACGGCGCGGCTGCGCGCGCACCCTCGGGTGCGGGTGGTCGAGGGCGAGGTGCGCGCCCTGCCCGACACGGGGCGCTGGATCATCGCGACCGGGCCGCTCACCTCGGGTGCCCTGGCCGCCGCCATCGCGGCCGAGACGGGGGCCGAGGCGCTCGCCTTCTTCGACGCCATCGCCCCCATCGTCCACGCCGAGACGATCGACATGGGCGTGGCCTGGCGCCAGTCGCGCTATGACAAGGGCGAGACCGAGGACGAACGCACCGCCTACATCAACTGTCCCATGACGCGCGAGGACTACGAGGCCTTCGTCGATGCCCTCCTCGCCGCCGACAAGACCGAGTTCCGCGAGGGCGAGACGGCGGGCTATTTCGACGGCTGCCTGCCGATCGAGGTGATGGCCGAGCGCGGGCGCGAGACGCTGCGCTTCGGCCCGATGAAGCCCGTGGGGCTGACGAACCCCCACACACCGGGGGTGAAGCCCCATGCGGTGGTTCAGCTGCGGCGCGACAATGCGCTCGGCACCCTCTACAACATCGTGGGCTTTCAGACGAAGATGAAATACGGCGCACAAACGGCTGTTTTCCGGATGATCCCGGGCCTGCGTGATGCCGCGTTCGCGCGACTGGGCGGGATCCACCGCAACACCTTCATCAACGCGCCGCGCCTGCTCGACGGGCAGATGCGGCTGCGCTCGCGCCCCCACATCCGCTTTGCCGGCCAGATCACCGGGGTCGAGGGCTATGTCGAAAGCGCGGCGATGGGGCTGCTCGCCGGGCGGCTGGCGGCGGCCGAGGCGCAGGGGCGCGACCTGCCCCTGCCCCCGCCCGCCACCGCGACGGGGGCGCTGCTCGCCCACATCACCGGCGGGGCCGAGGCCGCGACCTTTCAGCCGATGAACGTCAATTTCGGCCTCTTCCCGCCGGTCGAGGCGCGCGCGGGCCGCCGGGGACGCAAGGATCGCTACCCGGCCTATACCGGGCGGGCCAAGACGCTCTGGCAGGAATGGCTCGCGGCCCAGGGATGATCACGCGCTTCGCGCCCTCGCCGACGGGGCGGCTGCATCTGGGGCACGCCTATTCGGCGCTGACGGCGGCGGGGCGGGCGCAGGTGGCGGGCGGCACCTTCCTGCTGCGGATCGAGGATATCGACACGCCGCGCTGCGCGCCGGCCTTCGAGGTCGCGATCCACGAGGATCTGCGCTGGCTTGGCCTGTCCTGGCCCGAGCCCGTCATGCGCCAGTCGGACCGGATGCCCGCCTATCGCGACGCGCTCGCGCGATTGGCCGCGCTCGGTGTTCTCTATCCCTGCCGCTGCACGCGGGGCGACATCCGCGCGGCCCTCTCGGCCCCGCAGGAGGGGGCGGGGCCGGACGGGCCGCCCTACCCCGGCACCTGCCGTGGCCGCCCGATGGCCGAGGCCGGGCCGCAGGATGCGCTGCGGCTCGACCTGCGCCGCGCGCTGGAGTTGGTCGGGCGGCTGGAATTCCATGAAAACGGCACCTTGCATGGCGGAGTTCATGCGCCGGATGCAGAGGCCATGATCGCCGGCACCGGCGACATCGTGCTCGCCCGGCGCGACATCGGCACCTCCTATGCGCTCGCGGTCACGGTCGACGATGCGGCGCAGGGCGTGACCGAGGTGGTGCGGGGCGAGGATCTGTTCGACGCGACCCCAGTGCAGGTGCTGCTGCGTCGGCTCCTCGGCCTGCCGGTGCCCCTCTTTCACCACCACGCGCTGATCCGCGACGCGGCCGGGCGGCGGCTCGCCAAGCGCGACGATGCGCGCGCGCTCGCCACGCTGCGGGCCGAGGGGGCGACGCCTGCCGACATCCGCGCGATGGTCGGGCTTTAGCGGCGCGCCCCGGCGAAGGCACGCACCGCCGCGCCGAAGGCCGCAAACAGCGGGCGCGAGACCGGATCCTCGGCCGCGCGCCATTCGGGGTGCCACTGCACCGAGAGGGTGAAGCCCGGCGCATCGGCGACCCGGATCGCCTCGGGCGTGCCGTCGGGCGCCCAGCCCTCGATCACGATGCGCGCGCCGGGACGGTCGATCCCCTGGCCGTGGAGCGTGTTCGTCATCACCTCGTCCGCGCCGAAGATCCCGGCGAAGATCCCCCCCGGCTGCAGGCGGACCGCGTGGCGCAGCGCGAAGGCTTCCTCGAGCGTGCCCTCGGGCGGCATGCGGTGGTTCATCCGGCCCGGCAATTCGCGGATCTCGGGGTGCAGCGTGCCGCCCATGGCGACGTTGACCTCCTGAAATCCGCGGCAGATCCCGAGAAAGGGCTGGCCGCGCGCCACGCAGGCCCGCACCAGCGGCAGGGTGATGGCGTCGCGGCCGCGGTCGAAGGCGCCATGCGCCGGCGTCTCGGCGTGGCCGTATTCCGAGGGGTGCACGTTCGGCCGCCCCCCCGTGAGCAGGAAGCCGTCGCAGACCTCGAGCAGTTCCTCGACCCGCACGAAGGCGGGATCCGACGGGATCAGGAGCGGGAGGCACCCTGCGACCTCGGCGATGGCGGCGGAATTCATCGTGCCGCCCGAGTGGACCGGATAGCGATCGTTCAGAAGATGCGAATTGCCGATGATTCCGACGACGGGCCTGCCCATGGCGCTCACTTGCATTTTTTCCCATCATACCCGCGCGATCGGGGAAAAAAAGGGGCGCGCGTCAGGCAGCGCCGATCCGCGCCCCCGCCGCGAGCCGCGCCACCAGCGCATCGAGCGCGCGCGCGAGTTCGGCATCGAGATGGCCGAGCAGCGCCGTCCAGTCCGCAAGCCCGTGCAGATCGCCCGGCCCGTCCGAGATGCCGCGCAGGCCGATGCAGGGGATGGCGTGGGCCATCGCCGCGCGCACGACCGCAAAGGTCTCCATGTCGACCATCTCGGCCGCGACCGCGCCATAGGCCGCCCCCGTCACCACCGCCCCCCCGGTCGAGAGGCGCGCGCGCGGCAGATCGGGCCAGGGCGTGGGCAGGGCAATCTCGGCGGGCAGGTCCATAAACGGCGTCGTGCCGCGGGCGAAACCGAGCGCAGAGGCGTCGATGTCGCGATAGGACACGGCCGAGACCTGATGGACCGACCCGCGCGGCAGCACGGCCGACCCCGCGGAGCCCATGCAGAGGATCAGGTCGGGCACCTGCCCCGCCGCCGCGAGCCGCGCCAGCGCCGCCCCCGTCGCGACCCCGGCCTCGACCGGGCCGACGCCGGTCATCAGCGGGCGGATGCGTCGGCGCAGGGCGGGGCCGTATTCGGCCTCGGCCGCCATGACCGCGAGCACCCTCTGCCCCCCGGCTTGCAGAAGTTCCATCGCGCGCCCCTTTCGTCCGCGCATCATGCGCCGCAGCGCGCCGTCGCGCAACGCCCGGGCGCTGGCCAAGCGGGGCGGGGGCGGATAGTCTCGGGCACCCGGACCGGAGACGCCGATGCCCCTGCCCCCCGCCCTGCGCGCGCTGCGCCTGCCCGCCATCGCCGCGCCCATGTTCCTGACCTCGGGGCCCGATCTGGTGGTCGAGGTGTCGCGCGCGGGCCTCATGGGCAGCTTTCCGGCGCTCAACTGCCGCAGCACCGAGGCGCTCGACGGCTGGCTGGCCGAGATCGCGGGCCGCCTCGGGCCGGGGGTGCCCCATGGCGTCAACCTCATCGTGCACCGCTCGAACCCGCGGCTCGAGGCCGATCTCGGGCGGATCGTGGCGCATCGGGTGCCGGTCGTCATCACCTCGCTCGGGGCGGTGCCCGACATCGTGGGGGCGGTGCGCGGCTATGGCGGGGTGGTCCTGCACGACGTGATCGGGCTGCGCCACGCCGAAAAGGCCGTCGCGGCGGGGGTGGATGGCCTGATCGCCGTCTGCGCGGGCGCGGGCGGGCATGCGGGCACGCTCAGCCCCTTTGCCTTCATGGCCGAGCTTCGGGCGATGTTCTCGGGCACGATCGCGCTCGCAGGCGGGATCACGACGGGCGCGCAGATCGCGGCCACGCGCCTGATGGGGGCCGATCTCGCCTATCTCGGGACGCGCTTTCTTGCCACGCGCGAATCGCTCGCTTCCGAGGCGCAGAAGGCGATGACGGCGCGCGCGCGGACCCCGGACATCATCCGCACCGATGCGGTGTCGGGCGTGCCCGCGAACTTCCTGCGCGAGAGCCTGATCGCCGCGGGCCTCGACCCCGAGGCGCTGCCGGCCCATGGGGCGCTCGATCTGGCCTCCGAGGCGCGGGCCTGGGCCACGATCTGGTCGGCGGGCCATGGCGCGGCGACGATCCGCGACATACCGGCGGCGGCTGACCTCTGCGCGCGCCTCATCGCCGAACACGACGCGGCGATTGCCGCCTTGCGGGCGGGTTGAGCGCGGCCGATCGACGGGGCTTGCGCCGGGCTGCGGCGGTGCTAACGCTGGTTCATCCGCATCGGCGGATCCCATCGGTGACCGGGCCCCTCTGGCGAAAGTTGCGGTGCTTTCGCGATGTCGGCACCTCGTGCGACCCGCCGCGTTCCGGAAGGCACATCATGGCAACCCTCGGCATCGGCGCGCAAACCCTGCGCTATTTCCGCTGGGCCTTCATCGTCACGGCGGTGGGCCTCGCGCTCGGGGCTGTGCTGGGCTGGCGGATGACCGGCAACCTCGGCGGCATGGCCACGATCTTCTTCGTCTGCTGCGTGCTCGCGGTGCTCG
This sequence comes from Limisphaerales bacterium, assembly GCA_044356825.1. Lineage (GTDB taxonomy): Bacteria > Pseudomonadota > Alphaproteobacteria > Rhodobacterales > Rhodobacteraceae > JAUREX01. Next base: position 11,942 of record JBIKVM010000022.1, on the reverse strand, counting down.
AGATCTCGCTCTCCTTCGACAACGCCATCGTGAATGCCAACAAGCTCAAGACCATGCGCCCCGAATGGCAGCGGCGCTTCCTGACCTGGGGCATCCTGATCGCGGTCTTCGGGATGCGGATCGTCTTTCCGCTGCTCATCGTGGTGGTGGCGGCCAACATCGGCCCCTGGCAGGCCATCGTGCTCGCGTCGGTCCAGCCCGAGGAATACGCCCGCATCATGCGCGAGGCCCATCTGCCGATCGCGGCCTTCGGCGGCACCTTCCTGCTGATGGTCGGGCTCAGCTTCTTCTTCGATCACGAGAAGGAGGTCCATTGGGTGTCCTGGCTCGAGCACCGGATGGCACGCAGCGCCACCATCCGCGGGGTCGAGGTCGCGATCGTGCTCGGCCTCATCCTCGGCTTCTCGCGGATCCTGTCCGATGCCGAGGGGGTCGTGTTCGTGTCCTCGGCGATCTGGGGGTTGCTCACCTTCCTGCTCGTCGAGGTGCTGGGCGGGCTGCTCGACAGCGCGGCCGAGGCGACGGCGGGGGCCGCGCGCGGCGGCCGCGGGGCGTTCCTCTCTCTCGCGGTGCTCGATGCCTCGTTTTCCTTCGACGGGGTGATCGGGGCCTTTGCGCTGAGCCAGAACCTCTTCATCATCGCCATCGGCCTCGGGATCGGGGCGATGTATGTGCGCTCGATGACGATCATGCTGGTTGAGCGCGGCACGCTCGAGGCCTACCGCTTTCTCGAGCACGGGGCGTTCTATGCCATCATCGCGCTCGCGGTGGTGATGTATGTCCAGACCCTCGTGCATGTGCCCGAGGTCATCACCGGGCTTTTCGGCGCGGCGCTGATCGGCGTGTCGCTCTGGTCTTCGGTGCGCTGGAACCGGGTGCATGGCGCAAGCGAGGACTGAGGCCTTCGACGCCATCGTGCTCGGGGCGGGCGGCGCGGGCCTGATGGCGGCGGCGACGGCCGGACAGGGGGGCGCGCGGGTGCTGGTCCTCGACCATGCCGAGAAGCCGGGCAAGAAGATCCTGATCTCGGGCGGGGGGCGGTGCAACTTCACCAACACCGGCACGCGGCCCGGCTGCTTTCTCTCCGAGAACCCCCATTTCGCGAAATCGGCGCTGGCGCGCTATACCCCGTCCGATTTCCTCGGGCTGATCGCGCGCCACCGCATCGCCTGGCACGAAAAGACGCTCGGGCAACTCTTCTGCGACGGCTCGGCGCGCGAGATCGTGGCGATGCTCGTGGCCGAATGTGCCCAAGGCGGGGTGGAGATCCGGCTGGGCGCACCCATCGGAGAGATCGGCCACGCCGACGGCTGGTTCCACGTCGCGGGCGCCCGAGCGCGCCGGCTGGTGGTCGCGACGGGCGGGCCGTCCATTCCCAAGATGGGGGCGAGCGGGGTCGCCTATGACATCGCGCGCCGCTTCGGGCTGGGCGTCGTCGCGCCGAGGCCTGCGCTCGTGCCGCTGACGCTCGGGGCCGATGCGGCCGATCTTTGCGCGATTCCGGGCGTCGCCCTTCCGGTGGTGGCGCGGGTGGGCGGCGTTTCCTTCGCCGAGGCCGCGCTCATCACCCATCGCGGCCTGTCGGGGCCCGCGATCCTGCAGGTGTCCTCCTACTGGCGGCCGGGGCAGGAGATCGCGCTCGCGCTGCTGCCGGATCCGGCCGGGATCCTGCGCGCCGCGCGCAAGGCGAGCCCGCGGGCCCATCTGCGCGCGGTCCTTGCCGCGCATCTGCCGGCGCGGCTGGCCGAGGTGCTGGCAAACCGTGCCGGGGCGCTGCCCGAGATGGGCAACATCGCCGAGCGCGACATCGCGCGGCTTGCGGCCCTCATCGGCGATTTCCGCCTGACGCCCACGGGCACCGAGGGCTACGCCAAGGCCGAGGTGACGGCGGGCGGCGTCGATACGGCCGATCTCGATTCCGCCACGCTCGAGGCCCGCCGCGTGCCGGGGCTGCATGTCGTGGGCGAGGCGGTGGATGTGACGGGTTGGCTCGGCGGCTACAATTTCCAGTGGGCCTGGGCCTCGGGCGTGGCGGCGGGGCGCGCGATCGCGGCGGCTCAGAGCGCGCCGAGACGGCCGTAGAGATCCACCCGCCGGTCGCGAAAGACGCCCCAGCCGCGCCGCAACTCGGCCACCCGGTCGAGGTCGAAGCGCGCCGTCAGGACGGCCGGCGCGTCCGAGGGCGCGCGCGCGACGCACTCCCCCATCGGGCCCGCGATGAACGACCCGCCGTAAAAGCGCACCTCGGTGCCGTCCTGCACTTCGGTCCCGATGCGGTTCGAGGCCGCGACCGGCACGAGGTTCGCCCCCGCATGGCCGCGCATCACCCCCTCCCAGTGGGGCTGGCTGTCATGGGCGGGGTCGTGCGGCTCCGAGCCGATCGCGGTCGGATAGAGCAGCATCTCCGCCCCGCCAAGGACCATCGCGCGCGCGGCCTCGGGGAACCACTGATCCCAGCAGATCGCGACGCCGATGCGGCCCGCGGCCGTCTCCCAGACGCGAAAGCCGGTGTCGCCGGGGCTGAAATAGAACTTCTCCTCATATCCCGGGCCCTGGGGGATGTGGCTCTTGCGATAGCGCCCGAGGATGCGGCCGTCGGCATCGACCATCGCGACGGTGTTGAAATGCGCCTCGCCCGCCCGCTCGAAGAACGAGACCGGCAGCACGACGCCCAACTCGCGCGCCAGATCGGCAAAGCGCGCGATCAGCGGGTGCCCCTCGAAGGGGGCGGCGAGGGCGAAGTGGCGGGGGTTCTGCGTGATGCAGAAATAGGGCGTCGCGAAAAGTTCCTGCACCAGCACGACCTCGGCGCCGCCGAGCGCGGCCGCGCGCACCGCCGCCTCGGCGCGGTCGGCGTTGGCGGCAAGGTCCCAGTCGCAGGCGAACTGTGTGACGGCGATCGTGATCTCGCGCATGGCTATCCCTCCGGCATGGCGGGCGCAGGTTGCGCAAGTCGGATGCGGGCGTAAAGACCTCTCGCGCGGTCTTGCCGGGGGCGGGCGCGACCCGCTACGCTCCCCGGGATGTTTCGACCGAAGGAACCGCCATGGCCCGCAGCCCCGATCTCGTCATCCTCAACGGCCGCCTCATCACCTTCGATCCGGCGCGGCCGCGCGCCTCGGCGCTCGCGGTCGCGGGCGGGCGGATCGTGGCGGTGGGCGATACGGCCGAGATCCGCGCCATGGCGGGGCCCCGCACGCGCGTCTTCGATGCCGCGGGTGGCACCGTGCTGCCGGGCTTCATCGACAGCCATGTGCACCTCTTTCCGGGCTCGGTCGAACTTGACTGCCTGAACATCCACGGCGTCGGGGATGAGGGGACGCTGACGGCGCGGGTGCGGGCGCGCGCGGCCGAGCGGCCGCATGACGCGTTGATCCTCGCCGTGCAGGCCGATTACACGGTGCTGGGGCCGGGGCGCGCCACGACGCGGCAGGATCTCGACCGGGTGCTGCCCGACCGGCCGCTCGCGCTCTGGGCGCCCGACCACCACACGCTCTGGGCCAACACGGCGGCGCTGCGGCAGGCGGGCATCCTGCAGGGCGGCACGGTCGATGCGGGCTGCGAGATCATGATGGCCCCCGACGGCACCGCCACGGGCGAGCTGCGCGAGTTCGGCGCCTTCGCGCCCGTCCTTGCGCTCAGCCCCAACGGTGGGCGCGACGGCGTGGGCTTCACGACCGGGGCGAACCCGGTGCCGGCCCCGACCGCCGCCGAGCGCGCCGCCGACAAGGCCGCGCTGCGCCGGGGCCTTGCGCATTGCGCGCGTCAGGGCATCACCGGGCTGCACAACTTCGACGGCAACCTCTATCAGATGGAGCTGCTGGCCGAGATCGACGCCGAGGACGGCCTCGATTGCCGCATCGAGGTGCCGCTGCACCTCAAAAGCTTCGACCCCATCGCGCGGCTCCATGAGGTGGCCGAGATGCGCAAGATCGCATCGACCGACCGGCTCTGGTGCAACCGCGTCAAGATCTTCATGGACGGCGTCGTCGAGAGCCGCACGGCGCTGATGCTCGAGCCCTATCCGGGCACCGACCACATCGGCGACGCGGTGTGGGAGGCCGCGCCCTTTGCCGAGGCCTGCATCCGCGCCGATGCGATGGGGCTGCAGATCTCGGTCCACGCGATCGGCGATCTCGCGATCCGCCGCACGCTCGACGGGTTCGAGGCCGCGCGGCGCGCGAACGGCGCGCGCGATTCGCGCCACCGGATCGAGCATATCGAGGTGCTCCACCCCGACGACCTGCCGCGCTTTGCCGCCCTTGGCGTCGTCGCCTCGATCCAGCCGCGCCATGCGCCCTTCGGCGGCTATTTCCCGCCCGAGGGCGCGGGCAGGATGCTGCACCCCCACCAGATCCCGACCGCCTACGCCTGGCAGACGATCCGCCGGAGCGGGGCGCGCGTCATCTTCTCGACCGACTGGCCGATCGTTCCGGTCGATGTGATGCCCACGATCCAGGCCGCGGTCGCGCCGCTCCAGATGCCTGCCCCCTGGATCGACCAGCGCCAGACCCTGATCGACACGCTCGAGAGCTACACTGCCGGCAATGCCTGGGTCGAGTTCAACGAGGCGCGCAAGGGTCGGCTGGCGCCGGGCATGATGGCCGATGTCGCGGTGCTCTCGCACGATCTCGAGGCGCTGGATTTCGCGCGACTTTCCGAGGCGTCGGCCGTTCTGACCGTCTGCGACGGGCGCATCACCTGGCAGGGCTGAGCGCTATGGACACGCCACGATGGCCGGGCGAGAAGGCGCCATGAGTAGTGCTGCCCCATCCGGTCCCGCTTCGGACATCAGGCCCGACGGTTCGCCCGACCGTCCGCTGACCGCGGCACTGTGGATGATCGGGGCAATTGCGTCCTTCACTGCGATGGCGATTGCGGTGCGCGAAATCAAGGGGGTGCACGACACCTTTGAAATCATGGCGATCCGCTCCGTGGTGGGGTTCGCGATCGTGGTCGGTGTCGCGGCTGCCATGGGCCGGCTGCGCGATGTGCGCGCGGACCGGCTGGGCGGGCACCTTCTGCGCAACACGATCCATTTCACCGGCCAGAACCTCTGGATCTGGGCCGTCACGGTCATCCCGCTTGCGCAGGTGTTCGCCCTCGAATTCACCTCGCCGGTCTGGGTGCTGCTCCTCTCGCCGCTGCTGCTTGGCGAACGGCTGACGCGGCTGAAGATCCTCGCCGCCCTGATCGGATTTGCGGGGATCCTCATTGTCGCCCGGCCCGACCTATCGGCACCCAACCTCGGTGTCGCCGCTGCGGCGGGCAGTGCGCTCTTCTTTGCGCTCACGAACATCACGACGAAGATGCTGACCCGGCGCGAGGGGATCGTGTCGATCCTCTTCTGGCTCACGGTCATGCAGTTCGTGTTCGGGGCGACGATTGCCGCCGCGGATGGAGAGGTGAGTTGGCCCACCGCAGCGACCATGCCTTGGCTCGTGCTGATCGGAATTGCCGGGATTCTCGCGCATCTGTGCCTCACGAGTGCGCTGCGCCTCGCGCCAGCCTCGGTCGTAATGCCTGTCGATTTCGTACGCCTGCCAGTCATCGTGGTGGTCGGCGCGACGCTCTATGATGAGCCTGTCGATGCGCTGGTGTTGATCGGGGCGGTCGTCATCTTCGCGGGCAGCTATCTCAGCATCTGGTCCCAGACACGCCGCCACGCGGCGTGACGCCGATCCGCCCGCGCGAATCCGCGCGCTTGACGGGCAGGAGTTCACGCCCCATGTTGCGTCAGAGTTCACAGAAGGGGTCGTCCATGAAAGCGCTTTTCGTCTCCGCCGTCCTCGTTCTTGCTCCCGCGCTTGCGTTTGCCTGCGGGCATGATCGCGTGCAAACAACCTCGAACTGCGGCGAGGGTCAGGTCTGGGACGACACGAAACTCGCCTGCGTGCCCAAGCCGCAGGCCTGATCGCAACCCGGCGTTAACCCGCGCGCGACACTCTGCGCTGCCAAAGCGGCAGTCAGAGGCGCGTGATGAAACTTCAGCAACAGCAAAGGCTGGCAGGCAGTGCTCCAAGCCGGCCTGGTCGCCCGTTGACGCGGCGCGAGAAGGCGGCCGTCATTGTGCGCCTGTTGGTCGCCGAGGGTGATCCTCTCGACCTCTCACGCCTGCCCGAGGATCATCAGACCGCCCTGACCGAGACGATCGGTTCGCTCAAGATCGTGGATAGGATGACCCTGCACGAGGTTGTGCGCGAGTTCCACGATGATCTTCAATCGGTTGGCCTGTCCTTTCCCGGCGAACTCGACCGCGCGCTCGACCTGCTTGATGGCAAGATCAGCCCTACCGCAGCCGATCGGCTGCGGCGCAAGGCCGACCGTGCGCTGGGCTCCGACCCGTGGGAACGTCTGGCCGGCGTGCCCGCCGACCATCTGCTGAAGATCCTCGGCGAGGAGAGCATCGAGGTCTGCGCCGTGCTCATCTCGAAACTGCCCGTGGGCCTCGGTGCCGATCTGTTGGCCCGACTTCCCGGCGACCGCGCGAGGCGGGTCGCGCATTCGGTCTCGCTGACCGAAAGCATCGATCCCGAGACGGTGCGGCGCATCGGCAGCGCGCTGGTCCTGCACCTGACGAACCTGCCACAGCGGGCCTTCCGGGGCGACAGCGCAAGCCGCGTGGGCGCGCTGCTCAACCACGCGTCGGCCGCGATACGCGAATCGCTCCTTGATGGGCTGCGGGACGAGGATGCCGATTTCGCCGAGCAGGTGCGCAAGGCGATCTTCACCTTCGTCCATATCCCCGACCGGATCGCGCCGCGCGACGTGCCGGCCCTGACACGGGCGGTGGAGCCGTCGGTCCTTGTCACGGCACTTGCCGGATGCACCTCGCCGGAGACGGTCGCGGTGCGCGAGTTCATCCTCTCCAACATCTCGCAGCGCCTCGCCGAGAGCCTACGCGAAGACATCGCCGCCATGGGTAAGGTGCGCGAACGCAAGGCCGAAGAGGCGATGACGGCAATCATCACCGCGATTCGCGGGCTTGAAGAAGCGGGCAGCCTGACCTTGATCCTGCCGGACGAAGGCGATTGAGCCCGATCAGGCGAGCCGCGCCTTGACCTTGGGTCCGATGGCGCCAAAGTCGAGCGCCCCGGCGTGGCGAGACTTCAGCAGCGCCATCACGCGCCCCATGTCGCGGATCGAACTGGCGCCGAGTTCGGCAACCGCGGCCTCGATCGCGGCGGCCGTCTCGGCCTCAGTGAGCTGGCGGGGCAGGAATTCCTCGATGACGCCGACCTCGGCCAGTTCCTTCGCAGCAAGTTCAAGCCGCCCACCCTCTTCATAGGCGCGCGCGCTTTCCTGCCGCTGGCGGATCATCTTGCCGAGGATCGCAAGAATCTCGTCGTCCGAGACGCCCGAGCGCGACGCGCCGTCTTCGTCGCCGGTGCCGCGGGCCGCGATGTCGCGGTCCTTGATCGCGGCATTGATGAGACGCAAGGTCGAGAGACGATCGGCCTCGCGCGCCTTCATCGCGCCCTTGAGCGCCTCGGCCAGCCTCTCGCGCAGTCCCATCGCATCGCCCTCCTGCCTCGCCAGAGCGCGGAACATAGGCGCCCTGGCCATCCGCGGCAACCACCGCCGCGCCGGGTTGACCCTGCCATGCCCCCTGCCTAGTGTGCCGCGATTTTGCTGCACCCGCCGGAGATCCGAGTCGCATGTCCGCCCCGAGCCCACGCCCGACCGCCTGTCTCGCCCTTGCCGACGGATCGGTCTTTTACGGCCAGGGCTTCGGCGCGACGGGCGAGACGGTGGCCGAGCTGGTCTTCAACACGGCGATGACGGGCTATCAGGAGATCATGACCGATCCCTCCTATGCCGGGCAGGTCGTGACCTTCACCTTCCCCCACATCGGCAACGTCGGTGTCACGCCCGAGGATGACGAGGCCGCGCAGCCCGTCGCCGCCGGGATGGTGGTGAAATGGGATCCGACCGCGCCCTCGAACTGGCGCGCGGCGGGGGATCTGACGGGCTGGATGGCGCGGACGGGGCGCATCGGCGTGGGCGGCATCGACACGCGGCGGCTGACGCGCGCGATCCGCCAGCAGGGCGCGCCGCATGTGGCGCTCGCGCATGATCCGTCGGGGAACTTCGACATCGCGGCGCTAGTGGCGCGCGCGCGTGCCTGGCGCGGACTCGTGGGGCTTGACCTCGCGCGCGAGGTGACCTGTGCGCAGACCTATCGCTGGGACGAGATGCGCTGGGCCTGGCCCGGGGGCTTCGCCCGGCGCGAGGGGGCGGGCTTGCGCGTCGTCGCGGTCGATTACGGCGCCAAGCGCAACATCCTGCGTTGCCTCGCCTCGGCCGGCTGCGAGGTGACGGTGCTGCCCGCGACGGCGACGGCGGCCGATGTGCTGGCCCACGACCCCGAGGGGGTGTTCCTCTCGAACGGCCCCGGCGATCCGGCGGCGACGGGGGACTATGCCGTGCCGATGATCCGCGGCGTGCTCGACCGCGACCTGCCGCTCTTCGGGATCTGCCTCGGCCACCAGATGCTCGGGCTCGCGCTCGGGGCGCGGACGGTCAAGATGAACCACGGCCACCACGGCGCGAACCATCCGGTCAAGGATCTCGAATCGGGCAAGGTCGAGATCACGAGCATGAACCACGGCTTTGCCGTCGACAGCCAGACGCTGCCCGCAGGCGTGGTGGAGACGCATGTCTCGCTCTTCGACGGCTCGAACTGCGGCATTCGCGTGGCGGGAAAGCCCGTCTTTTCCGTGCAATACCACCCGGAGGCCAGCCCCGGGCCGCAAGACAGCCACCATCTCTTCGACCGGTTCGCCGCCGCGATGCACGAACGGCGCGCAGCCGGTTAAGTTTTCCTATTTTTAACCGGGTGTTAACCGCCGAGGCTCAAGTCTCTGCCGCAGTCTGCAGCGGAGATGCCATGTTCCCCGAGGTTGTCCGGCCAGACCCGGTCCCGCCGCTGGCGGCGTCGAATGCGCTCGCGGGCCGTGCGCCGGCTCTGCGCGCTTCATCGCGTGCGATCACGGGACGGTGGCACGAAGCCGCGCGGCCGCGCCGCGACAGCCCTTCGGCGGCTGAAGCGCCGCGCACGCTTGCCACGGCCCTAGTGGCCACGGGAGCGCTGACGGGCTCCGATTTGCGCCGCCTGCGCCTCTCCGACCCGTCCGACGAGCGACGGCTTTGTGCCGAACTGATGGCGCGTGGCGTCGTCGCGCCCGGGCAGCTGGCCGATCTGCGCGCCATGGCGCATGGGATGGCGCGCCTGCCCGATCGCATGCCGCCCCCCGACGCGCGCCTGATCGTCCGCTTCGGCCTGCCCGAGGCGGTCGCCGCACAGGTGTTTCCGGGTTGGCGGACACCACAAGGCACTCTCGTCGCCATAGCCGATCCGCGCCCGGACCCTCGGCTGCGCTTGAGGCTCGAGCAGCTCTACGGCGAGGTGCGCCTTGCCCTCGCGACGCCCTCCGAGATTGAGCGACTGATTCTCGCGACCGCGGGGCAGAGCCTATGCCATCTGGCCGAGACGCGCGCGCCCGAGCGCGAGAGCTGCCGCCCCCTCGGCCGCGGCGGTCTGCGGCGGGCCCTGCCCGCGGTGGCGGCTGCTGCGGTGCTCTGCGCGGTGGCGGCACCGGGTGGCGTTGTGCTTGGCCTCATGCTGCTTGCCGCGCTCTCGCTGCTCGCGACCACGGCGCTGCGGGCTGGCGCGCTTCTGGTGGGCTCGGCACCGCCGCGCGCGCCCGACCCTGCCCTGGGCGATGCCGATCTGCCCGTCATCTCGGTGATCGTGCCCATGTTCGGGGAACGCGACATTGCCCCGCGCCTCGTGCAGCGGCTCGGGCGGATCGACTATCCGCGGGATCGGCTCGACGTGATCCTCGCGGTCGAGCAGTGCGACCCCGAGACGCGCGCGGCGCTCGATGACGCAGGGCTTCCGCGGTGGATGCGCGTTCTGACGGTGCCCGACGGGACGGTGCGCACCAAGCCGCGCGCGCTGAACTTCGCGCTGCCCTTCGCCCGCGGCAGGATCATCGGCATCTACGACGCCGAGGATGCCCCCGCCCGCGACCAGTTGCGCAAGGTGGCCGCGCGATTTGCGGCAGCCCCGCCCGATGTCGCCTGTCTGCAAGGGATCCTCGATTACTACAATCCCGCGACGAACTGGATCGCGCGGTGCTTCGCGCTCGAATATGCGGCGTGGTTCCGCATCTTGATGCCGGGCCTCGAACGGCTCGGAGTTCCGCTGCCGCTCGGGGGGACAACCCTGTTCGTGCGCACTGCCGTGCTTGAGGCTGTCGGGGCGTGGGATGCCCACAACGTCACCGAGGATGCCGACCTCGGCATCCGACTCGCGGTGCACGGCTATCGCACCGAGATGCTCACCTCGGTAACCGAGGAGGAGGCAAACTGTCGCCTGCGGCCTTGGATCCGTCAGCGATCGCGCTGGATCAAGGGGCATATCCTGACGTGGCTTGTGCACATGCGCGACCCCGCGCGGCTCTGGCGCCGGCTCGGGGCGCGCGGATTCATCGGGTATCAGATCGTCTTTCTGGGCGCGCAAGCGCAGTTTCTGCTCGCGCCCGTGCTCTGGTCGTTCTGGCTTGTCGCCGTCGGGGGCGCGCATCCGGCGGTGGCGCTTTTGCCCGGGCCGCTGGTGGCGGCGCTGATCGCGCTCGTGGTTCTGGCCGAGGCGCTGTCGCTTGCGATCATGCTCCGGGCGGCCCGCCTCACGCGGCACCCGCACCTGTGGGCGTTCATTCCGGCGCTGCACGCCTATTTTCCGCTCGCGACGATCGCCGCGTGGCGCGCAGCCTTCGAAGCCGTCACGCGCCCCTTCTACTGGGCCAAGACAAGCCACGGGCATTTCGATTCTGACCCAGCCGCCACGCTGGCGACCCCGGCAGGATTCGAACCTGCGACCATTCGCTTAGAAGGCGAGTGCTCTATCCGGCTGAGCTACGGGGCCGACGGACACGCTTTTGGGCCAGCGCCGCGCCCGTCGCAAGCCCCATCCGCCGGCCGGAGGCTGCGCGTCATGTAGACGCTGTTGGGGTCCTCGCGATAGTCGGCGAAGGGCCCGCAGACCGCAAAGCCCGCGCGCGCGTAGAGGCCCCGCGCGGCGGCGAAACCGGGCTGGCTGCCCGTCTCGAGCATGAGGCGCCCGAGGCCCAGCGCGCCGGCCTCGGCCACCAGATGGTCGAGCATCAGCCGCGACAGCCCCCTGCCCCGCCATTCGGCGAGGATGTGCATCGATTTCACCTCGCCCGCCGCCGCATCGAGGCGCTTCAGTGCCCCCATGCCGATGGGCGTGCCCGCCGCGCGCATCACGAAAAAGGCGATGCCGGGTGCGGCGAGCGCGCCCGCGTCGAGCATGTGGATGCTCTCGGGCGGGGTCTCGGCGTGCATGTCGGCGGTGTGGCGGGCCATCAGATGCCCGAGATCGGGGCCGAGCGGGCTTTCGCGCGCGATCCGGATCGCGCCCGTCAGTGCGTCCATGCCACGCGCCGCCCGGTCGCGAAATTGTCGCCATAGCCCTGCGGGCGGATGTTGGGCTTGCGCGACTGCGGCTCGATCACGTCGGCCTCGATGCCATGGGCGCGGGCATACTCCTCGGCGGCCTCGCGACTCTCGAAGCGCAGCCGCACCTGGGTCTGGGTATCGTCCGAGGATGTCCAGCCCATCAGCGGGTCGATGCCGCGCGCCGATGCGGGGGCGAACTCGAGCACCCAGGCATGGGTGCGGGCGTTGCCCGACTGGGTGGCGCTGCGGGCAGGGCGATAGATGCGGGCGCGCATGGGGCCTCCGGTTCTGATCTGGCGCGCCAGATATGCGGCCTCGGGGCGCGGCGCGCAAGTCCGCCCTCAGCCGAGCGTGCCGATCGGCCCCTCGGGGCTGCCCGCGACGAACTGGCGCAGCACCGGGTCGGGGTCGGTTTCGAGCGCGCCCACATCGCCGCGCCAGCGGATGCGCCCCTC
>JBIKVM010000159.1:0-6851 GCA_044356825.1 Limisphaerales bacterium | reverse complement strand
TCGCCCGAGGATGTGGCGCAGACGATCATGGTGGCGGTCAAGGGCCTCAAGACATCCGCCCGCTCGCTCGGCGACTACCGCACCGGTCAGGCGCGGCTCGCTCGGATCTTTGCACGCGCTCTCTCTCACGATGCCCGCGCCCCCCTCTCGCAAGGCGTCACGTGCCCGACCTCATTGCCCGAGGCGAAGGCTGGGGCTTGACCTGGCGAAGTTCGTCGCCAAGGTCCGTCGCGCCGGGCACTCGGGTCCCCCCTCTCGGGGATGCCCGTGATCGGGACAAGATGGTGGCGGATCGTTGAAGCATGGCAGACCTCAGCAGCATAGCCGTCCTCGATCTCGGCAAGTCGAACGTGAAGCTCTCGGTCTGCGACGGGGCGGGGCGCGTGCTCGAGACGCGCGCGACGCCCAACCCCTCTCACCCCGGGCCGCCCTGGCGGCACACCGACCTTGCGGCGCTGAACGGCTGGGTGCTGGGGACGCTGGCCGATCTCGGGCGGCGCCACCCGCTCGGCCATGTCATTGCCACGGGCTATGGCTCGGGCGCGGTGCTGGTGGGCGATGATCCGGACGCGGGCGGCGACGGGGCGGTGCTGCCGATGATCGACTACGAACAGCCGCTGCCCGAGGACATCGCGCGCGACTACGCCCCCCTCGCGGGCGGCTTCCTCGACCGCGGTTCGGCCTTGATGATGGGCGCGACCCATGTCGCGCGCCAGCTTTACTGGGCCGAACGGGCGGCACCCGCGGCGGTGGCGCGGGCGCGCTGGCTTCTCTGCCTGCCGCAATACTGGGCCTGGCGGCTGAGCGGCGTCGCCGCGAGCGAGGTCACGATCCTCGGGGCGCAGTCGCATCTTTGGAACGTCGCGCGGGGGGGCTGGGCGCCGATCGTGGCGGCGCGTGGCTGGGGGCGGCTCATGCCGCCGATAGTGCGGGCGGATGCCGATCTGGGGCCGGTGCGCGCGGCGATCTCGGCCCGCCACGGGCTGCCGCCGGGCTTGAGGGTGCATGCGGGGGTGCATGATTCCTCGGCCAATTTCCACTGCTACCGCGCCGCCGGGATGGCGGGCGTCTGCGTCGTCTCGACCGGCACCTGGATCGTCGCCATGGCCGACGGGATCGACCCCGCCCGCCTCATCGAGGCGCGCGGGATGACGTGCAACGCCGATGTCGCGGGCGCCCCGGTGGGCGGCGCGCTGACCATGGCGGGGCGCGAATACGAGGCGATCGCGGGTGAGCAGCCCGAGGGCGCGCGCGCCGATCTGGGCCTGATCGGGCGGCTGATCGCACGGGGGACGATGGCGATCCCGAGTTTCGGGACGAATGACGGCCAGTTTCCGGGCACGGCGGGGCAGGGCCGCATCGCCGGCCCCCCGCCCGAGACACCGGCCGAGCGTCACGCGCTCGCGGTCCTGCACATGGCGCTGCTGACGGTGGCCTGCGCCGAGACGCTCGACCCCGCGCGGCCCTGGGTGCTCGACGGCAGCTTCCTGCGCGATCCGGCGTTTGCCGCCCTCGTCGCCGCGCTGCGCCCGGGGCGCGAGACCTGGATCAACGCCGAGGGCTACGGCATCGCCACCGGGGCGGCCGCGCTCTGCCGGGCCGGACCCGCCCCCGCCCCCGACCTGCGCCCGGCCGCGCCGCTGCCGGGCCTGCCCGATCTTGCCCGCCACGCCCTGCGCTGGCGCACTCTTGCCGAGGAGGCCATGCGATGACCGAAGACGAGATGACCCTGCGCCGCAGGATGGTCGAGACCTGCCGCAAGATGAACGACAGCGGCATCAACCAGGGGACGGCCGGCAACCTCTCGGCCCGTTCGGGGGATGGGTACCTGATCACCCCCTCGTCGATGCCCTATGACATCATGCAGCCCGAGGACATCGTCGGGATGGGCTGGGACGGCACCTTCGTCGGGCGCCGCCCCTCGTCCGAATGGCGCTTTCACCGCGACATCCTGCGGGCGCGGACGGATGTGAACGTGGTGCTGCACTGCCATTCGACCTATGCGACCTCGGTCGCCTGCCACCACCGAACCATCCCGGCCTTTCACTACATGGTGGGGGTCATGGGGGGCACGACGCTGCGCTGCGCGCGCTATGCGACCTTCGGCACGCAGGCGCTGTCGGATGCGGCCCTCGAGGCGCTCGAGGACCGGATGGCCTGCCTTCTCGGCCAGCACGGGCAGATCAGCCTCGGGACCACGCTCGAGGGTGCGCTGTGGATGGCGATCGAGGTCGAGACGCTCGCGCGGATGTACCTCCAGGCCTGCGCGCTGGGCGAGCCGCCGGTGCTCTCCGACGCCGAGATGGCACGCGTCATCGAACAGATGAAGCGGATGAGCTATGGTCAGGGCCCCGAGCCCGAAGGTGCGACCGACGCGGCCCGTCCGCGCGCTCTCTGACCCAAGCCCCATGCCCCCCGGCGCCCTGCGCCAGCTTGGCAGTGCCGTCATTCGAGGTTGGTGTGGCGGGCCCGCATCGCCTCGGGGGTGATGCCAAGGCGGGCGCGCAACGCCAGCACGAGGATCTCGAACACGAGGAACTGGGCACCCTCGAAGACAGACCCCATCGGCAGGACCGAACTTGCCGCAGCACCGCGATCGTTCGCCATGGTCTGGGCAGGGATCTCAAGGATCCGGTCGCAGGCCGCGGGGACGGGACCGAGCGGCTGGGCCGTCACGCACAGCGTCCGCGCCCCCGCCTGCCGCGCCACGTCCGCGAGTGCACCCACCGTCGGCAGATCGCCCGGGCCGGCGCTGACGATCAGCAGATCCCGCGGCCCGACCGGTGGGGCCGACATGTCGCCCACGACATGGGCATCGCAGCCCAGGTGACAGAGCCGCATTGCAAGCGCCCGCATCATCAGACCCTCGCGGCCCACGCCGTGGCACAAGATGCTCTGCGCCTGCGCAATCTCTGCCACGGCCGCGTCGATCGAGGCGGGATCCGTCGCAGCGGCTGCCGCGCCGATATCCTGCGCTGCCCGGCGTGCGATGTCGGCGTGGTCGGACATCATGGCCCCAATCTCGCCCGAGGGTCAGCCCTCGGTCTTGCTGTCGTGGGGCGCATCCTTTGCGCTGCCATCAAACCCCGCCCATGGGGCACCGGTTCCGGTTGGCGGCAGGTCGGACTTGCGCCCGGCGCGGTGCAGATGGGCCTTCGCCAGGAAATGCGCGGTGATCGGAGCGGTGAGAAAGAGGAAGAGCGTGATCAGGAGTTCGTGGAACGAGATGCCGCCTTCGTCCTGCGCGAGCATGATCATCGATACGATCAGCACGCTGCCGACCCCCACCGTGGTGGCCTTGGTCGGGGCGTGCAGCCGTGTCATCGTGTCGGGCAGTTTCACGAGGCCCCACGACCCCACGAGGGCGAACGCACCGCCGATGACGAGCAGAGCAGAAATGATGATGTCGAGGATCATCCGGCGCCCCTATTCGATCACGTCGCCGCGCAGCAGGAACTTCGCGTAGGCCACCGTCGAGAGAAACCCGGTCATCGCAAAGAGCAGCGCGGCCTCGAAGTAGATCCCCTTGCCGGTCGCCATCCCGTAGAGGACGATGATCGCGATCACGTTGATCACCATGGTGTCGAGGGCGAGGATCCGGTCCGTGACATCAGGGGCGTTCGCGAGGCGCCAGAGATTGAGCAGCAGCCCGAGTCCGAAGCAGGCCAGCGCGAAGCCGAGGGCATAGGCGATCATTCGAAAATCTCCTTGAGCCTGCTTTCGTAGCGCGCCTTGATGTCGGACGCGACGCCCGACGGATCGGGCGCGTGCAGACAGTGTACGAGAATGGCGCGCCCGTCCGCGGAAATATCGGCGCTGACCGTTCCCGGCGTCATGGTGATCGTACCGGCAAGGACGGTGATCCCCTCGGGGCTGCGCAGGTCGAGCGGCACCGTCACCCACGCCGGGCGCAGCGCGCTGTTGGGTTTGAAGAGCACGATAAGCGCGACGGCGACGTTCGAGACGAGAATGTCCCACAGCACGACAAGGATGAAGCGCAAGACCGACAGCGGCTTTGCGGGGCGCGGGCTCGGCGGCCAGAAGGGCAGGGTGACGAGGGGGATCAGCGTTCCGAGGATCAGCCCGAAGACGGCGATCCCTGGGCTCAGATCATTGGCGAGCATCACCCATACGACGGTCAGCACGAGGGTCAGGTAGGGGCGCGGAAAGATGCTGCGCATCGCTCAACCCTCCGTCGGACCAAGGACTG
This sequence comes from Limisphaerales bacterium, assembly GCA_044356825.1. GTDB lineage: Bacteria > Pseudomonadota > Alphaproteobacteria > Rhodobacterales > Rhodobacteraceae > JAUREX01. Next base: position 2,641 of record JBIKVM010000159.1, on the reverse strand, counting down.
CGCGGATGTAGACACCCGGATCGTGCAGTTCCGCCGCCGTCTCGCCAAGCCAGCCAGTCACTGGCCCCGCGAAGATCGTCAGTACCACGATGATCGCGAGCGCCGCCCCGATCGCGACAAAAGCGAGCGGCTCGGCCGGGCGCGCGGGGTCGTGAACCGCCGGCGTGGCCGTTCCCGCATGGGCCTTCCAGAATACCGCGCTGCCTGCACGGCCGAGGCCCAGGATCGCCACGAGCGAGGTCGCGAGGATTGCGGCCCAGAGCCACATCCCCATCGCATCCTCACGCAGCGCATCGAGGATCAGAAGCTTGCCCACGAAGCCCGACAGCGGAGGCATTCCCGCAGCCGCGATCGCCGCCGCGAAGTAGAGCGCGGCGATCAGCCCGCCCTGCGCCACGGGTGGGTGCAGGGCGTCGATGTCGTCGCTCCCCCTGCGGCGCAGGACCAGATCGACCACAAGGAAGAGCGCCGCTGCCGCGAGGGTCGAATGGATCAGATAGAAGAGTGCCGCCGCGGTCGATTCGACCTGAAACGGCGCGATGGCCAGAAACAGCGTTCCCATCGAGCCGATTGCCGCGAAGGCCGCCATCCGTCCGAGTGTCCGCGCCCCGAGCACCCCGACCATCCCGATCACGAGCGTGAGCACTGCCCCCGGCAGCACGAGGCCACTTGCTATGCCGGCGGTCGCGGCGGTCTGCTCGGGGTAGATGAGCGTGCCGAAGCGCAGCACCGCATAGGCACCTACCTTGGTCATGATCGCAAAGAGCGCCGCAACCGGACCGGGTGCCATCGAATAGGTAGCGGGCAGCCAGAATTGGAACGGCACGAGCGCCCCCTTCACCGCGAAGACGATGAAGAGCAGCACGCAGGCGACGCGGGCGAGCGCCGCGTGCCCCTCGGGCAGGTTCGCCATCCGCTCTGCCAGGTCGGCCATGTTGAGGGTCCCGGTCACGGCATAGACCGTGCCGAGGGCAAAAAGGAACAGCGTCGACCCCACGAGGTTGTAGGCCATGTACTGCACGCCCGCCCCGAGCCGCGCCCGCCCGCCCGAATGGATCATGAGGCCGTAGGAGGCAATCAGCAGGATCTCGAAGAAAACGAACAGGTTGAAGGCATCGCCTGTCAGGAAGGCTCCGTTCACGCCCATGAGCTGGAACTGGAAAAGCGCGTGGAAATGCCGTCCGCGTCGGTCCCAGCCCGACCCGATCGCATGGGCAAGCACGATGAGCGCGAGCAGCGCCGTAAGGCCGAGCATCAGCGCCGACAGCCGGTCGTTCACCAGTACGATCCCGAAGGGGGCCGGCCAGTTGCCGAGCAGATAGGGTTCGGGGCCGAGCACGCTCGCGCGCCAGATGAGGTATGCCGCCACCGCGCCAAGGCCAATCACCCCCGTGACCGACGCGACGCGCTGGAGCAGCAGATCCCGCCGCATCCCGAGCACGATGAGCGGCGCAAGCAGCGCGGGCAGAACGACGGGGATGATGACCCAGTGGCTCACGGCCGGTCCTCCGGCGCGGTGTCCTTCGTCTCGATCCGATCGTCGCCCGATTCGAGGAATGCCCCGAGAGCCATCATCACGATCACTGCCGTCATCCCGAACGAGATCACGATCGCCGTCAGCACGAGCGCTTGGGGAATGGGATCGGTGTAGCCTGCCGCGTCCGCCGACAGGATCGGGGGACGGTCGATCACAAGCCGCCCGGTGACGAAGAGGAAGGTGTTGACCGCATAGGTCAGCATCGACAGGCCAAGGATGACCGGAAAGGCCCGAAGCCGCAGGATCAGGTAGATCCCCGAAGCGGTCATCACGCCGATGGCCGAGGCGACGAGGTATTCCATCTCAGCCCTTCGCCTCCTGCCCGCCGGCGGTGGATGGGTCCACATCCATCGGTTCGGTGTTGACCGTCTCGCCCGCTCGCAGCGCAATCCGCGTGAGGCTCGAGAGCGTCAGCATCACCGCCCCGATCACCGTCAGGAACACGCCCAGATCGAAGGCCATCGCGGTTGCGAGTTCGAACTTCTCGAAGGGCGGGATGCGGAAGTAGCCAAAATCCGAGGTCAGGAACGGTCGGCTCGCGAACCATGCACCGATCCCGGTCGCCCCCGCGATCACGACACCCGCGCCGATGAAGGCATGGTAATCGATCCGCTGGCGCGCCTCTGCCCAGGCGAAGCCCGAGGCAATGTATTGCATGAGCAGCGCGATCGAGACCACGAGCCCCGCGATGAAGCCACCGCCCGGTTCGTTGTGGCCGCGCAGGAAGATGTAGATGCCGACCATGATCGACAGCGGCAGCGCGACGCGCGCCGCGACGACGAGCATCATCGGATGACGGTCGCCCGCCTTGGGGCTGTCGGGCACCCACGACAGCAGCCGCCGCCCGGCCGGGCCTGCCAGCAGCGCCTCGGTCAGCGCGAAGATGATCAGCCCCGCGATGCCAAGCACGATGATCTCGCCGAAGGTGTCATAACCGCGGAAATCCACGAGGATCACGTTGACGACATTCGTACCGCCGCCTTCGGTCTTCGAATTCGCGATGTGATATTCGGCGATCGTGGGAAAGGCGAAATTGCCTGCCATCACGCCAAGCGCCAGCGCTCCGGCGCCGATCCCCCCCGCGACCGCGATCACGCTATCGCG
>JBIKVM010000158.1:0-6890 GCA_044356825.1 Limisphaerales bacterium | reverse complement strand
CCCACCGGGGGGGGGGGGGGGGGGGGGGGGTGGGGCGGGGGGGGGGGGGGGGGAACGATGTCCTCGATGGCGGCGCGGGCGATGACGTGCTGCGCGGCGGGGATGGTGATGACGATCTGGCCGGGGGGGCGGGCGACGATTGGATCGACGGAGGGGCAGGCAACGATCTGCTGACCGGGGGCGCGGGGCACGACACGCTCGACGGCGGGGCGGGGCGCGATGTCCTCCTGGGCGCGATCGCGGGCGATCCGGCCGATCTCGGCAATTTCCTCAACGGGGGGACGGGCGAGGATCTGATCCTCGCGGGCCCCGGCGATGTGGCGACGGGCGGCGAGGGCGCGGACCGCTTCGTGCTGGGCGAATGGTTCGCCGAGGGCGGCATCGCCCGCATCACCGATTTCGAGCAGGGCCTCGATGCCCTCGTCCTCGTCCTGCCCGAGGGCCACGGGGGCGTCGTGACCGTGGCGCCCGGCCCGGCCGAGGGCGAGGTCAGCGTGCGGTTGGGCGGGGTCACGGTCGCGATCGTGGCGGGGGCGCCGACCCTCTCGGCCGCCGACATCGCGATCGAGCGCGCCCCGCCCGATGCCGACCTCTGGCGCGCGGGTTAGCGGCGCGTGTCGATCTCGCGCAGGATCTCGGCGGCCCACCCGCCGACGATGGGCAGGATCTCGAGCTGCGCGAGCCACCAGCCGAGGACGGAGACAAGAAGACTCGCGCCGAGCACGCTGCCAAGGCCGAAGGCCAGCCCCCGCGCGAACTGCCACATCAGGGTCGCGACCGGCCCGGGCCGGCGCGCGAGTTCGCGCCGCAGCGCCTCGACGGCCGCGACCAGCTCATCGGTGTCGGGCGCGCTCATGCGGCCTCCCACGGTTCGGGGGGGCAGGAATAGGGCAGGTAGAGCGGATGGCGCGGCGCCCCCGCCTGCGTCAGGCCGAGATGCCAGAGCGTGTGCCCCGCGGCGCGCAGCAGCCGCGCCACCGCCGCACCGCGCCCCAGATGCGCCCCATGCGCGCCCCAACAGGCGATGATGCGCTGCGCCCGCCCTGCGGCCCGCAGGATCGCGGCATCGTTGCCATCCCCCACGGGCTCGGGATGGGCGCGCATGTCGCGGGGGTCGGTCGCGCGCAGGGCGAAGATGTTGGCGACCGCAAACCCGCCATAGCCCATGGCGCGCGCGCGCCGCTCGCACCGCTCGACGGTCGGGTCGTTCTCTGTCTCGGTCGCGGTCGAGGGGTTCAGCGCCACGAAGAGGATCGCGGGCGCCCCCGCCGTCCAGACACGCTCGAGGGCAAAGCGGTAGGCCATGCAGGGCGAATAGACCGCCCGGCTCGCGGCATCGCCCTTCTGGTGGGTGCGCTCGATCATGCAGGGCCGAGCGCCGCGCGCGGATCGTGCCGCGCGAGGCGGCCGAGCAGGAATTCGACATCCGCCCGCCCGGCCGCGTTCAGCGCCGCGCCCGGCTTGCGCTGCCCCTCATGCGCGATGACGCCGCGACGCATCAGCACATGCTTGCGCACCGCCAGCCCGAGGCCCAGCTGCTGCTCGTACCGCAAGAGCGGCAGATGCGCGTCGAATAGATCCTGCGCACCCGTGCGGTCGCCTGCCGCGTGCAGCCGCACGAGATCGACCAGCATGTCGGGGAAGGCATAGCCCGTCATCGCCCCGTCCGCCCCACGCACCATCTCGAAATCGAGGAAAAGACCCCCGTTGCCGCACAGGATCGACAGCGGCCGAAGCACGCCCTCGGCCTGCCAGCGCCTGAGCGCCCCGATCTTGTCGAGGCCCGGCCAATCCTCGTGCTTGAGCATGACGGCCGAGGGGTTCTCGGTGAAGATGCGCCGCAGCACGCCGGGCGCCATCACGACGCCGAGCGTCAGCGGATAATCCTGCACCACCACCGGCACATCGGTGCCGATCGCGCCGATCGCGTCGGCGAAATAGGTCACGATCTGGTCGTCGGTCCGCAAGGCCGGCGCGGGCGCGATCATGACGCCCGCCGCGCCCGCCTCCATCGAGGCGCGCGCAAGCGCCCGCATCGGCGCGAAACCGGGGGCCGAGACGCCGACGATCACGGGCGTGCGCCCGGCACGCGCCACCACGCGGCGCACGATCGCGATCGATTCCTCGCCCGTCATCTTGGGCGCCTCGCCCATGATCCCGAGAATCGTCAGGCCATCCGCCCCGCAGGAGAGGTAGAAATCGACCATCCGGTCGACCGAGGTCCAGTCGATCGCCCCGTCGGGCAGGAAGGGGGTCACGGCAATCGGAAAGACACCGCGGGCGGTTGCATCGAGGGGCATGGGGAACTCCGGTTCAGGTGCCGCGATGGTGACGGCGCGGCGCGGCGGGGTCAACCCCGCGGCCGGTCCGGCGCGCCGCCCCCGCCCCCGCCCCCGCCCCAGCCTCCCCCTGTCACCGCGACGGGCAGCACCACCGGGCCCTCGGGCGTCTCGGCCCGGAAGGCGCGGATGCCGAACACCGCGCCCAGCCGCTCGGGGTCGAGCACGCCCCCCGGCCCGTCATGGGGCGCGCCGTCGGCGACGATCCGCCCGCCCGCCATCAGCACGATGCGCGTGCAGTGCCGCGCCGCCAGCGCGATGTCGTGGACCGTCGCGACGACGCCGCGCCCCTCGCGCGCCAGATCGGCCAGAAGCGCCATGCAGCGGATCTGCGCCGCCGGATCGAGGCCCGCGGCGGGTTCGTCGGCGAGCAGGAGTGGCGTGTCCTGCGCGATCGCGCGCGCGAGCAGCACGCGCGCCGTCTCGCCGCCCGACAGCGCATCGGCCCGCCGCAGGGCCAGATCGCCGAGCCCGAGGCGCGCCATCGCGCCCGCCACCGCCCGCCCGCCATCGTCGGGCAGCCCCGCCCGGCCAAGCGCCACCACCTCGGCCACCGCCACGGGCCAGGCGATCTCGCGCCCCTGCGGCACGAAGGCCGCCGCGCGCGCCCGCCGCCCCGGCGCAAGCCGCGCGAGGTTCGATTGCCCCTCATGCGGCTGCAGCCCGAGGGCCGCGCGCAGGAGCGTCGTCTTGCCCGCGCCGTTCGGGCCCAGAAGGCCCACGAACTCACCGGGTGCGACGGTCAGGCTCGCGCCCGCGAGCACCACCTGCCCGCCCCGCCGCACCGTCAGATCGCGCAGCTCCAGATCCATCACAGCCCCTGCGCCCGATGCCGCCAGATGAGGTGCAGAAAGAACGGCGCGCCCACCAGCGCCGTCAGCACCCCGAGCTTGAGGTCGCGCTCGGGCGCGATCAGCCGCACGCCGATGTCGGCCGCAAGCACCATCGCCGCCCCCCCGAGCGCCGAGGCCAGAAGCAGCCGCGACGGCCGCGCGCCGACAAGCGGGCGCAGGAGGTGCGGCACGACGAGGCCCACGAACCCGATCGCCCCTGCCACCGCCGTCGCCGCCCCGATGAGCGCCGCCGTCCCGAGCACGATCCTGAGCCTGAGGCGGGCCAGATCGACCCCCATGCTCGCCGCCGCATCCTCGCCCAGCGTCAGCGCATCGAGGCCCCGCGCCGTCCCGAAGGTCAGGACCACCCCGACCGCGAGGAAGGGCAGCGCGATCCAGACATGCACGACCGAGCGATCGGCGAGCGAGCCCATCATCCAGAACACGATCTCGGCCGCCGCGAAGGGGTTGGGCGAGAGGTTCAGCACCAGCGACACCAGCGCCCCCGCCAGCGCCGAGATCGCGATCCCCGCGAGGATGAGGCCGAACGCCCCCCCGCGCGGCCCCGCCAGCGCCACCATCAGCGCCACCGCGAACCCAGCGCCCGCCAGCGCCATGCCGGGCAGGATCAGCACATGCGCCGCCGCGAGCCCCGTCTGCAGCGCGATGACGGCCCCGAGCGCCGCCGCGGGCGACACGCCGATCAGGCCCGGCTCGGCCAGCGGGTTGCGCAGATAGCCCTGCATCGCCGCCCCCGCGAGGCCGAGCGCCCCCCCGACCAGCAGCGCGAGCAGCGCGCGCGGCAGGCGGATCTCGCGCAGGATCAGGGTTGCGGCCTCGCCGCCCTGCCAGAAGGCCGCGCCCGCCGGCCCGATCGCGAGCGAGGCGGCAAAGAGTGCCGCGACCAGCGCGCAAAGGGCCGCGATCACCCTCATTCGATGCCCCCGACCGCGCGGCGCGCGGCGGCCATCGTCGCGACCGCGCGCAGGATGTGGGGCGTGCCGCAGAGCCAGTCGGCATCCGACACCTCGGCCGCGCGCGCCCCCGCCCGCACCGCCCGCAGCGCCGGATGCGAGAGGATCTCTTCCGACCGCGAGGCCCCCGGATAGGGCTCCGACGTCACGATCAGGTCGGGGGCGGCAAGAACCAGCCGCTCGAGCGGCAGCGTGCCCCCGCCGGTCACGCCCGCCTCGGCGCCGAGGTTGCGAAAGGCCGTGACGCGCAGGATGTCGTCGGCCAGCGTCCCTGCCCCCGGCGTGTAGCCGTTGGGATAATAGAGGACCGCCGCGGGCCGGGTGGCGCTCTCGATCGTCAGCGCGGCGAGGTCGGCCTCGAAGGCGGCAACGGCGCGCTCGGCCTCGGCCGCGCGCCCGAGTGCCGCGCCGACCGCGCGCAGTTGCGCCGCGATGTCGCCAAGCCCCTGCGCCGGCGGCAACTCGACGATCGCGAAGCCGAGCCGGCGCAACATATCGACGCTGCCGCGCGCGGTGTAGGTTCCCGCGAGCACCAGATCGGGGCGCATGAGAAAGACCTCCTCCGCCCGCCCCCGGTTCAGCGCGAGGCCCGCGGCCTCGGCCGCCATGGCCGAGGCGCGCGGATCGGCTGCGAGCGCCGAGACCGAGACAAGCTGCCCCGGCGCGGCCAGCATCATCGCAAGCTGGTCGGTGCAGAGGTTGATCGAGACGACGCGCCCCGGCGCATCCGCCGACGCCCCGCCGCCCCCGATGAGGGCCGCCAGCGCCAGAGCCGCGATGCGCGCCGCCCCCCTCATCAGAACGACCGCCGGAGCCCGACGTAGAAGGCGCGTCCCGATGTGCCGTAGCCCTGCCAGAGCTGATAGTCGGCATCGAAGAGGTTCTCGACGCGCAGATAGGCCTCGGTCCCGTCCGAGAGGAAGCGGCGGATGGTGGCGTCTGCGACGGTGTAGTCGGGCAGGGTCTGGCGGTCGGCGACATGCCGCAGCCCGAGATCGCCCTGCCAGCCCGCGCCGAGATCGGCCCCGACCCCGAGCGCGAGCTGGTGGCGGCCATAGATCGAGTTCCAGGTGTTGCCCGCGCTGATCGGCGGGTTGCTGCCCTCGGTCAGGGTATAGGCCGCGCGCAGGATCGCGGGGCCCGCGGGCAGGGTGCCCTCGATCTCGACCCCCTCACGGCGGGTCTCGCCCGCGATCTGGAGGTAGCTCGGATAGACATAGTCGATGAGGTTGTCGGTCTCGATCCGGAAGAGGGTCGCGCGCAGCATCCGGTCGTCCTGCCAGCTGCGTTCGATCCCGAGATCGACCGACCGGCTCTTTTCGGGTTGCAGCGTCGCGGCGCCGTAGGGGCCGAAAAGCTCATAGCCCGAGGGCGCGCGAAAGCCGTTCGCCGCCGAGGCGCGCAGGATCGTGCCCGCCCCCAGCCGGTGCGCCGCCGCGATCCGGCCCGACGTCTGCCCGCCGAAGCGCGAATGTTCGTCGTGCCTGAGCGTCAGCGCGAGGTCGGTGGCGGCCCCGAGCGTCGCGCCCAGTTCGCCATAGACGCCGCTCACCCGCGCGACGCCCTCGCTCGCGCCCCAGCTCGATGCCTCGCCATAGCTCTCGCGCGTCGTGTCGGCCCCGAGCGTCAGGCGGCCGAGCGTGGTGTCGCGCCTGCCCTCCCAGCCGATCCGGGTGCGGCGGCCCTGATAATCCTGCCGCGAGGCGCCGTAGATGGTCGACCCGCTGAGCGTGCGGTCGATCGAGAACCCGCTCGCCTCCAGCATATGGTCGAAGCCCCATGCGGTCGCCTCGGCGAAAACGCGCAGGCCGCGCGAGGTCGCGGTGCTGCGCTCATCGGGGCTGCCGTCGCCCACGGGGAACTGTTCGTCGTAATCGCCCGCGGTGCGCTCGGCGAAGGCCGCGAAGCCGATTCGCCCCGCCCCGATCCCGCGCGCCCCGGTGAGGCCGATGCGCGCGGCGCGATAGCCGTCGGGCTCGGTGTTGCCGTCGGCCTCGTCGGCGGCCGAAAAGCCCGAGGTGCGGATCTGCGAGAGCGAAAGCGTCAGCTCGTCCGCCCCGGACTTCCGCGCGAAGGTCCAGCCGCCCGAGAGGGTCCGATAGCTGCCGCCCTCGAGCGCGAGCGTCTGGGTCGTGCCTTCGCGCTCGGGCCGGGGGCTTTGCAGGCTCAGCACCCCCGCGACGGCCTGGCTGCCATAAAGCGCCGATTGCGAGCCGCGCAGGAGTTCGACCCGGCCGAGACCCATCGTCGTCAGTCGCCCGAAATCATAGGCAACCTGCGGCCCCGAGGGGTCCGCGATGTCGATCCCGTCCCACAGCACCTTGAGATAGTTCTGGCTTGCCCCGCGCACGGTCAGGCCCGTGGTGGTGCCGATGGGCCCCCGGGCGAGGACCGAGACGCCCGGCACCGTCGCCAGCACCTCGGTCAGGCGGGTCTGGCCGGTCCGGGCGACCGCGCCCGCATCGACGATGCTGACGGTCGCGCCGGTGCGGTCGGTCGTCGTCTCGGCCAGTTCGGCCGAGACCGTGATCTCGCCCAGGTCGATCACCGGCGTCTGGGCGGCGGTCGGAAGCCCCGCGACCGAGGTCGCGATCAGGGCGGCGTAGGGGAGGGGGCGCATCCTGCGCATGGGTCTGCCTTTCGGACGTGCCGCGATGGCCCCCGAGGGGGTGCGGCAGATGGGTGATGTCCTTGGAAAGGCAACGTGCCCCTCCGCCGACGGTGAAGCGTCACCAAGGGCGGGG
>JBIKVM010000157.1:0-6893 GCA_044356825.1 Limisphaerales bacterium | reverse complement strand
GAGCGTGTGGTGGAGCTTCATCTGCTCGACACGCGCCTCCGTCCGGCCGAGCGTGATCTCGCCCACATGGTGAAAGCCGCACGACTGGCCGGTTTCCGCGGCAAGCCTCGGATAGATCTCGAAGGAGTACTTGTGCAGGAAGGTCGCATTGGCGCTGCCGCCGAAGGCGCCGGTGCCCCCGGCTGCGTGCCATGTCGACCCTGCCGTCAGTTCGGTCCGCTCGAGCAGGACGACATCGCGGAAACCGGCCTTTGCCAGATGCCACGCGATCGAGCAGCCCGTCACGCCGCCGCCGATGATCACCACATCCGCCGTCGTCTTCATGTTTGCCGCCCTACACGAAAGTCAGATCGATGGTGCCGAGCGGCCCGAACTCGGCGTGGAGCCGTGATCCAGCACTGACCGCGACCGAGCGTACGGGTGCCCCTGTGATGACGACATCCCCCGCCTTGAGATACCCGCCGAGGCCCTGCAACTCACCGAGCCTGCCAGCGAGAAAGGCCAGCGGCGCCGCTGGATGGCCCATCACGTCGGTAGCTGGCGCGGATTGCGCGACCCCGTCGACCTCCATCGAGAGGACGAGCGCGGCCATGTCGACCTCGGATGGGGCGAGCGCCCTTGATCCGAGGATGACCCATCCCGCCCCCGCGTTGTCCGCGAGGGAGTCGTGCGCGCGCGCCTTCATCGCACCCACGCGGCTGTCGATGATCTCGACCGCAGCGCGGATATGGGCGGTGGCGGCCAGCACGTCGGCGATGGTCGCGGGCCCTTCGAGCGGGCGGGCGAGTTCAAAGGCGATCTCGGGTTCGGCGCGGGTGTTCGAGAGGTGGCTGACGCGGACGGGCTCACGCTCGGGGGTGAACATGGTGTCGAGCAGGATCCCGAAGTCCGGGCCGGTCATTCCGTACATCTTCTGCATGGCTTCGGAGGTGAAGCCGATCTTGTGGCCCTTGGGTCGGCCGCCGGCGGAGATCAGGTGGTCGACCAGCTTGCGGCGGATCCGGTAGGCGTCCTCGAAATCGTAGTCGATCCGCTCCGAGGGTGGCTCCATTCCCCGCCCCTCTCGGATTGCCTGCATGAGGCGGTCGGCCAGCGCCTGCTGCTCGGCATCGGTCAGCTTCATCGCGCAAGCTCCACCCATGCCGCGTGCTTCGGGTCGAGCCCGCGCGCGGCGCGCTGGAATGCCGCCCTGACCGCTGTGCCGATCGGGCCGGGGCAGCCAACCTGCCGGTCGTCGACCGAGGCGACGAGGTTGACCTCGGAGGCGGTGCCGCACACGAAGATCTCGTCGGCGACATAGAGGTCCGCGCGCGCAAGTTCGGTCGTGCGCACCTCGTACCCGAGGTCCCGGGCGATGGTGCGCACCGTATCGTGGGTGATGCCCTCGAGCCCTCCGGCAGAGAGGGGCGGCGTGTGGATGATGCCATCGCGCACCGCGAAGATGTTCTCGGCGGTGCACTCGGCCACGAGCCCCTGCGGGTTCAGCATGACGCAATCGTCATACCCGGCCTTGCGCGCCTCGGCCTTGGCGAGCGAGGAGTTGACGTAGTTGCCCACCGTCTTTGCCTCGGGCGGCATGATGTTGTGGTCGTGCCGGCGCCAGCTCGAGACCTTGAGCTTGAGCCCCCCCGCCTCGGTTGCCGCCCCCCGGACCGATGGCCAGCCCCAGGCCATCACGGCCACATCGACGGTGCAGGGTCCGGTATCGAGCCCCATCTCGCCATAGCCGTAATAGGCGAGCGGGCGGACGTAACACGCCGGCAGACCGGTCGCTCGGACGACCTCCTTACAGGCCGCGACGATCTCGGGCACCGAAAACGGCATGGGCATGGCAAGGATGCGACCCGAGCGGTAGAGACGCTCTATGTGCGGGGTCAGCCGGAAGAGGCCAGGGCCATGCTCGGTCTCATAGGCGCGCACCCCTTCGAAGATCCCGGTGCCATAGTGCAGCGTGTGGGTGCCGATGTGGACCGTCGCGCGATCCCAGGCCACCAGCTCGCCGTTCATCCAGATAAGGGGCGTGGGGACGATGGGCATGCGCGACTCCGGGTCAGTTCTGCCGCTCAGCATGCCGCCTCGTTTCGTCTTGTCAATGCAATTTCGACTTAACAAATATTTTCGACATTATGGACTTTATCGAAGTTTTTGGCGAATGTCAGTGACAAGACCGGGAGTCGCGCCTTAGACAGGACCGAGGCAGGATGCAGGAGGAACGCGTGGAGGAATCCGCTACCCGAACCGAACAGGTCTATCGGCGGCTCAAGGCCGACATCCTCGGGGGCCAGATCGAGCCGGGCTCCGCGCTACCCTTTGCGAAACTGAAGGATGACTATGGATTCTCGATGGGCGTGTTGCGCGAGGCCCTAATGCGCCTGACCGCCGAGGGGCTGACCGTGAACCAGCCGCAGTTCGGGTTCCGTGTCATCTCGCTCTCGATCGAGGACCTGACCGACCTGACCGCCACGCGCTGCACGATCGAGAGCATGGTGCTGAAGGATGCGGTGGCGAACGGGGATCTCGACTGGGAGACGCGCGTGCTCTCGGCGCATCACCGGATGGAGCGGACGCAGAAGTTCGAGACGGGCGACGGCTCACCGGTGACGCACGCCTGGGCGCAAGCACATCAGGAGTTCCACGAGGCGCTGCTTTCGGGGGCACGGAGCCATCGCATGCGCGCCATCGCCTCGAACCTGCGCGCCGCCGCCGAGGTCTATCGGCAGTGGTCGATCCCCTTCGAGGTCGTCCGGCGCGATGTCTCGGCCGAGCACCGCGAGATCGTCGATCTCGCGCTCGCCCGCGAAGCCGAGGCGGCCGCCGCTGCCCTTGTCCGCCACCTCGCGGCCACGCGCGACCTGATCCTCAGGGGCACGCAGGCCCCGCAGCAGTGAGTGCGCCATGACCTTCCGCATGCCTGCCGAATGGGAACGCCACGAGCGGACGCTCATGTGCTGGCCCTGCCGCGAAACGTCCTGGGGCCACACGCTCGAGCAGGGCCGGCGCGAGTTCGCAGCGGTGGCCAACGCGATTGCCGCGTTCGAGCCGGTGACGATGGTGGCGCGCAACCCCGAACAGGCCGCGCAGGCGCGCGCGATGCTGGCAGGCAACGTCGATGTCGTGGTGCGCCCCATCGACGGCTCCTGGCTGCGCGACAACGGCCCCCTCTTCGTGACCGACACCAGCACCCGGCGCGCCCGGCACTTCCGATTCAACGCCTGGGGCGAGCGGCACGCCAACCGTGACCGCGACGCGCGTCTGGGCCGCACCCTGGCCGAGGATCTGGGCGCCGAGGTCGACGCCGTCGATGTCGTGCTCGAAGGGGGTGCCGTTTCGGTGGACGGCGCCGGCACGATGGTCGCGCCCGAGGGCTGCGTCATGCACGAAAGCCGCAACTGGTATCTGACGCGCGATCAGGTCGAGGAACGGATCAAGACCGCACTCGGCCTGTCGCGCATCATCTGGCTCGGCCAAGGCCTCGCCGAGGATGCGGTGCGCGACCCCGCACGGGTCTATTACGGCACCGACGGCCACGCCGACCTTTTTCTGGCCTTCATCGGCCCGCGCCGCGCCCTCATGCTCCGCACACCCGAAGATGATCCGAACGCCGCGCATCTGGCTGCATCGCGTACAACGCTGCGCGCCGCGGGCGTGGAGATCGTCGACTTCCCCTTCATGTCGGGCTTCGTCGACGAGGGGAACTGGATCATCGCTCCCTACATGAACTTCTATTTCTGCAACGGCGGTGTCATCGTGCCCGTCGCGGGCGAGGAGCCCGACAAGGACGCGGCAGCGCTCGCCTATCTGGCCCGTCTTCTTCCCGAACGTCAGGTCGTGGGCATCGAGCTGCGCGCCGCCCCGCGGCAGGGAGGGGCGATCCATTGCATGACCATGCAGGTTCCAGCAATACGCTGAAGACGGCCAAGTCTTCGGACTGTTGACGGGACGGCCATCACCGCCCCATTGATGCCACCGTCGTCGGCCTCACCGGTGCGCCGCTGCTCGAACAAATCGACGAGGAGGCAGTTGCATGGCGATATGAGAGCCTCGAAACACTAGACCTCACGACCGAGAAATTTCGTCGCCGGATGCCCTCCGTGGCTCCCTTATCCTAAATTTTGGCACTCGGAGGGCTGACGCTCACCCATGAGTCCATGGGGCATCATGCCAAAGCGGAACCTTGATCGGATCCAAATCGCCGACTAAGCTGCGGCACATTCGCAAACCCGGGGTGAAGCTCGCACTTCGACACCGTGTGCATGGTCTCGATGACAAGGTTCGCTTGAGGTTAGTGACGGCCGCGCGGGAGCTGTGCTCAGAATATGAGGTCGCCGCATTGCAGAAGCGACCATTGCGCAGAGACAGGCCAATCGCAGGGAAGAGACGAGCGTGCTGACGATACCCCATCTCGAGGCCCTTGTCGCCAGAGACGAATTCGGCAGTTTTCGTGCTGCTTCGGAACGTCTGAACGTCACGCAGCCCACGATCTCGCTTCGGATCAAGGAACTTGAGCAATCGTTGCGCGTCACGCTGTTTGATCGCAGCAGCTATCGTCCGCATTTGACCGAAGATGGGCGCAAGATCCTTGTGTCGGCACGAAAAACACTTTCGTTAACACGGGAAATGCATTTGGTCAGCCGTCGAGGTTTGAACTGCTGCCGGTTTCGTGGACACCGGGTTAAGCGAGCATAGCGCGGGCCTCGAACTCCATGGGGCTGAGGTGGCCGAGTTTCGAATGCCGTCTGCGCGGGTTGTCGAAGCGCTCGATGTAGTCGAACACATCGGCACGGGCCTCGTTGCGGGTGCGGTAAACCTTGCGGGCCGTGCGTTCGGTCTTCAGCGAGGGAAAGACGCTCTCCATCGCGGAATTGTCCCAGACGTTGCCTGCCCGGCTCATTGAGCAGGTGATGCCCCTCGCCATCGCGCTCGAACCGATGGCGCCACGATGGCTCGATCGGCGAGAAGCCGTTGAAACTGCTCGCTTGTGTATTGCGATCCCTGGTCCGAATGATGAAGCAGAGCGTCGGCCTTTCCCCGTCGCCAGAGGGCCATCATCAGCGCATCCAGAACCAGTGGAGCGTCCCGTTCTGCTTTCGTCGACCAGCCCACGACGCGCCGCGAAAACAGGTCCAAGACGACGGCGACATAAAGCCAGCCTTCCGCGGTCCAGATATGGGTGAAGTCGGCGAGCCACTTCTGGTTCGGCTGGTCAGCCTGGACGTTGCGATCCAGAATGTTGTCGGCAATCACCGACCGTTCGCCATCGTCCCTCGGCTTTCCTCGGTGTTTGGGCCGCGCCCTCAACGCATTGATCCGCATCAGCCCTTCGATCCGATGAAGGCCACAGGTCAGCCCTTCCTGCAGAACATCACGCCAGACGCGGCGGGCACCATAGGTCCGGTCGCTGGCCTTGAAGCTCGCCTCGATTGCCATGACAAGCTTGGCGTTATGGATATCGCGGGCGCTGGTCGGACGATTGAGCCAGGCATGGAAGCCGGATCGCGAGACCTCCAGCACTTCGCACAGCCCGCTGACAGGCCAGATGTGGCGGTGCTTGGCGATGAAGGCGAACCTCATGTCGCCTCCCGCGCGAAAAAGCTGC
This sequence comes from Limisphaerales bacterium, assembly GCA_044356825.1. Taxonomy (GTDB): domain Bacteria; phylum Pseudomonadota; class Alphaproteobacteria; order Rhodobacterales; family Rhodobacteraceae; genus JAUREX01. Next base: position 1,297 of record JBIKVM010000157.1, on the reverse strand, counting down.
CGCCTTCTTGAGGATGTCACGCTCCGCACGAAGACGCGCGACCTCTTTCTTCAGGGCTGCAATCTCGGCCAGATCGGCCCGCATCTGCCCGTTCCCGGGAAAGGCTGCAGCAGGCGCCGCCGTCAACTCCCGCATCCAGCGCCGCAGAACGCTCTCGGCTACATCAAGGTCACGCGCGGCCTGGGCCACCGCCACGCCCCGGTCCGTCACCAGCCTTACGGCCTCGATCTTGAACTCACGGCTGAACTTCCGTCTCGTCAGATCCACTCTCCGGTTCCTGGGTCACGACCTTATCTTCGTGTCCACGAAACCGGCGGCAGCTCAGCCTCTAGGTATCTGATCCCATGGCTTAATCGCGAAATCGTGTTGCAGGATTGCAATCCGACAGTATGGGACAAGTCCATCAAGGCCGCGCCACGATCGAGCCAGCGCGGCGCCGCCAGTTCGATCTTGCTGGCGGGGGCACGCCGTCAGAGCAGCAAAACGCGGCCTGCAAGATTCCCTCGCGCAGCTTAGGCCGGCACTGGGTATCGACCCCAAGACGGTGACGAAGTGGGGCAAGCGAGCGACAGGCGAGGGTATGAAGACCGGAATGAGCCGGTGACCGGATTCGACACAGCGCGTTGCGCCGTGTCAATCTGAACGCAAAACTGGTCATGACTCAAATTGGGTACAGCCTTTTCATGGTATGTCGACGAGGCTGGCGCCGAACAGGTCAATGTCAGCACGTTCTTGCATCGTCCATTCCGTGACGGCCCGGAGAGGGCACCAGAATTCCGTGCGATTTCGGCACCTCGGCTCCCCAGTCCCGTTCAGGAGAGGCAAACTGTGGGCGAGGCTCTCTGATGAATCCGGCACACGTCCTCGCGTTCATCTCGCTGGATCTGGCGTACAAATTCTCGACGCAGCCCGGTCAGCCCGACGATCCGCTTGAGAGGGAAGCCTTCCCCGGAGATCCGTCGGACAGTCACGCGTGTCTGCTGGTCGCGCGTCACCCCCCTCGTCTTGGCAGCGTCTGGCGGCGGTAAGGACGGCGGGGCCAATCGTTCCGCCGCCTGGGGCGTTGCAAATCTCGCGCATCGCGGTCGGTTCCGCAGCCCGATAGGCCGCCCCCCGCGATTTCCAGAAGATGCCAGCGCTCAGCACTACCTGGATTGCATCCGGCAGGGTTTGCGTCACGGCCCAGCCATATCCACCGTTCCGGTCACGGGTAACGATCTCGATCTGGGGGATTGCGGCGCAGCGGGGCCTCAACATCGCAGGCGTGCGATCCGGGAGCAGGTCGAACGGCTGGCGC
>JBIKVM010000156.1:0-6925 GCA_044356825.1 Limisphaerales bacterium | reverse complement strand
GGGCGGCGCCCGTGATCCTCGTCATCGTCTCGATGGGGGTGATGTTCGTGATGAACGCGCTCACCCGCTTTATCATCGGGGTGGACGAGATCAACTTCGCCGACGGCGCGCGTTTCGTGATCGGCGCCCGCGAGTTCAAGGAGATGACGGGCCTCGAGGAGGGGCTCGCGATCCGCACGACGCAGGTCATCACCGTGCTGACGGCCGCCATTGCGGTGGCGCTCCTGTTCTGGTTTCTGGGCAACACGCGCACCGGCAAGTCGATGCGCGCCTATTCCGACAACGAGGATCTGGCGCTCCTGTCGGGCATCAATCCCGAGCGGGTGGTGACGGTGACCTGGATCATCGTCGCGGCGCTCGCGACCACGGCGGGTGTCCTCTATGGCCTCGACAAGTCGTTCAAGGCCTTCACCTACTTCCAGCTTCTGCTGCCCATATTCGCGGCCGCGATCGTGGGCGGGCTCGGCAGCCCCCTCGGCGCGATCGCGGGCGGCTTCCTCATCGCCTTTTCCGAGGTGACCGTCACCTACGCCTGGAAGCGGGTGCTCGGCTATCTCCTGCCCGAGGGGCTCGCGCCCGAGGGGCTCGTGCAGCTCATGTCCACCGACTACAAGTTCGCGGTCAGCTTCGCGATCCTTGTCATCGTCCTGCTCTTCCGCCCGACGGGGCTTTTCCGGGGGAAATCGGTATGAGGGGGCCGCTTCTGTTCGCCGCCGTGGCCTGTCTGTTCGTGCTGACGGGCGAGATGCAGAGCTGGAACGTCGCGCTCGGCATCCTCAACATGGCGCTCGTCTCGGCCATCATGGCGATGGGCGTCAACATGCAGTGGGGCTATGCGGGCCTGTTCAACATCGGCGGCATGGGGTTTCTGGCGTTGGGGGGCCTCGCGGCGGTGCTGATCGCGGCCCCGCCCGTGCCCGAAGCGTGGGCGGCGGGTGGCGCTGGCGTGGTGGCGGGCCTCGCGCTCGGCGCGCTCACGGTCATTGCCGCGATCGCGGTCTTTCGCCGGATGCCGGCGGGGCGGCTGCGCACGGTGCTGTTGCTTGCGGTGCTGGTGGTGGGTTTCGTGCTTTACCGCCGCGTCTTCGACCCCGCCGTGTCGGCGGTCGAGGCGGTGACGCCCGCGGCGACGGGCTATCTGGGCGGGCTCGGGCTGCCGATCCTCCTCGCCTGGCCCGCAGGGGGGCTGCTCGCCGCCGGGGCCGCGTGGCTCATTGGCAAGACGGCACTCGGGCTGCGGTCGGATTATCTCGCGATCGCGACGCTTGGCATCTCCGAGATCGTCATCGCGGTGCTCAAGAACGAGGACTGGCTCTCGCGCGGGGTCAAGAACGTGGTGGGCCTGCCGCGCCCCACCGGCGTGCCCTATGAGGTCGAGCTTCAGCGGTCCGAAGCCTTCCTGAACTGGGCCACGGGGTGGGGTCTCGACCCGGTTTCGGCATCCTCGGTCATCGTGAAACTCGCCTATGCGGGCTTCTTTGCGGTGGTGCTGCTTGGCATCGTGGGGTTGGCGGAACTCGCGCTCAACTCGCCCTGGGGGCGGATGATGCGCGCGATCCGCGACAACGAGGTCGCGGCCGAGGCGATGGGCAAGGACGTGACCGCGCGCCATCTGCAGGTCTTCGTGCTGGGTTCGGCCGTGATCGGCATCGCGGGCGCGATGATGACGACGCTCGACGGGCAACTGACGCCCGGCACCTATCAGCCGCTGCGCTTCACCTTCCTCGTCTGGGTCATGGTGATCGTGGGCGGGTCGGGCAACAACTGGGGCGCGGTGCTGGGCGGGTTCCTGATCTGGTGGCTGTGGGTGATGGTCGAGCCGATCGGGCTGTGGTTCATCGAGGCCGTGACCGCCGGCATGGCGGATGGGCTCATCAAGGAACGGCTGATCGAGGCGGCGGCGCACATGCGCCTGTTCGTGATGGGGCTGGTGCTGCTCTTCGTGCTGCGCTTCGCTCCCCGTGGCCTCATCCCCGAGCGCTAGGGCGGTGGCGGGATTTCCATTCTGCCACCGCGCGGATAGGGTCGGGCCGCAGCAAACACCCCGAGGGAAAAGTCGATGAACAGTTCCGGCCCGCCACGCAAGCGCAGCCTGCTTGCAGGTCTTCGCGCGAGCTTCCTCACGGGGCTTGTCGTCATCGCCCCGCTGTTTCTCACGGGCTATCTCATATGGGTCGTGACGGGCTGGATCGATAGCTGGATCCTGCCGATGCTGCCCGAGACCCTGCAACCCCGGACTTGGGTCGGGATCAATGTCCATGGCGTGGGCGTCATCTTCTTCCTTGTCTTCACCGTCCTTGCGGGATGGGTTGCCAAGGGGTTGATCGGGCGCTCGCTCATCCGCTGGGCCGAGCACCTGCTTGACCGCACGCCGGTCGTGCGCAGCGTCTACAACGGCCTGAAGCAGATCGCCGAGACGGTCTTTGCCCAGACCGAAGCCAAGTTCGACCGCGCCTGCCTGATCGAGCATCCCCGCCCCGGCCTGTGGGGGATCGGCTTCGTCTCGACCAGGGCGAAGGGTGAGTTGTCGGAGAAGGTGCCGCGCGACGACGAGATCCTCTCGGTCTTCCTGCCGACAACGCCCAACCCGACCTCGGGCTTCCTGCTCTATGCGCCCGCGAAGGATGTCATCATGCTCGAGATGTCGGTCGAGGATGCAGCCAAGCTCATCATCTCGGCGGGCCTCGTCTATCCCAATCCCAAGGATCCGACGAAGCCGCCCGCGACGGACGACGCGGCCGCATGATTGCAGCCGCTGCGACGGGCTTCGCAACGGGCGGCGCCCTCATCCTCGCGATCGGGGCGCAGAATGCCTTCGTGCTGCGCCAGGGCCTCGCGCGCGCCCATGTGCTGCCGCTCGTGCTGCTCTGCGCGTGCTCGGATGCGGTGCTGATCGCGGCGGGGGTGGCGGGGTTCGGGGTTCTGGTCGCGGCCTTTCCGGCGCTGCCGCAACTGATGGCGCTGGGCGGGGCGGGGTTCCTGGCCGTCTATGGCGCGCTCAGGCTCCGGGCGGCGTGGCAAGGCGATTACGCGATGGAGCTTGCCGGCCAGACGGCGGGGCTCGGCCGGACGCTCGCGCTCGGTGCGGCCTTCACCTGGGGCAACCCGCATGTCTATCTCGACACGCTGGGCCTCGTCGGCGCGGTCTCGACCCAGTTCGAGGGGGGCGAGCGGGCGGCTTTTGGCGCGGGGGCGGTGCTGGCCTCGTTCGCCTTCTTCTTCTCGCTCGGTTTCGGGGCGCGGTTGCTCGCGCCCGTCATGTCATCGGCGCGCTCGTGGCGGATGCTCGATGCCTGCGTGGCGCTCCTCATGTGGGGGCTGGCGGCGGGTCTCTTGCGCGGGATGCTCGGGCCCTAGCGCGACTCGGCGGGTGCGGGGCCCATCCGGCCGCCGATGTCGATATCGCGAATAGTGACGGCACCCGACACGATCACACCGACCAGCACCGCCCAGAGCGGCAGGGTGATGAGCGTCGCGCGCCAAGCCTTGCGCCGCACGACGAAGCCCGCAGGCGCGCCGGGCGGCGTGCCGGGCACGACCTTGCCCGCATCGCCCTGGGTGTGGTGGCCGATCTGGAGCATGACGAGGAACACCATGAACCAGATCATCGCGAAGAGGACGAAGGCGCCGGTGATCGTCATCAGACCTGCTCGAGCTCGACAAGGCAGCCGTTGAAATCCTTGGGGTGTAGGAAGAGCACCGGCTTGCCATGCGCGCCGATCTTCGGCTCACCCGATCCGAGCACGCGCGCGCCCGCGGCCTTCAGCCGGTCGCGCGCGGCGAGGATGTCCTCGACCTCGTAGCAGACATGGTGGATGCCGCCGGCGGGGTTCTTTTCCAGAAAGCCCGCGATGGGCGAACCCTCGCCCAGCGGGTGCAGGAGTTCGATCTTGGTGTTGGGCAGCTCGATGAAGACGACCGTCACCCCATGGTCGGGTTCGTCCTGCGGCGCGCCGACGCGCGCCCCCAGCGTGTCGCGGTATTGCGCCGCCGCCGCCCCGAGGTCGGGCACCGCGATGGCGACATGGTTCAGGCGTCCGATCATCGCATCCCCCCTGTCCGGTCGGGTTCAATATGCTGCGCGCCGGGTCGGCGGCAAGGCTCAGCCTTCGGTCGGGGCGGGTTTCGGGCCCCTGGCGCGCGCGGGTTTCGGCCGCTCGCCCCCGAGGTGCTTGCGCAGCTTCGAGGATTGGGCGGGCTTGCGGTCGCGAAAGGGGTTGTCGTCGGTGCGGCTGCGCAGCGTGATGCGGATCGGGCTGCCGGGCAGATCGAAACTCTCGCGCAGGCCGTTGACCAGATAGCGCCGATAGCTGTCGGGCATCTCCTCGGCGTTCGAGCACATCACGACAAAGCCCGGCGGGCGTGTCTTGACCTGCGTCATGTAGCGCAGCTTGATCCGCCGCCCCCCGGGGGCCGGGGGCGGGTGCGCCTCGGTCATCGCCCCGAGCCAGGTGTTGAGGCGCCCGGTCGTGATGCGCCGGTTCCAGACGCCGTGCGCGGACATGATCGCGGATTGCAGCCGGTCGATGCCCCGCCCCGTCAGGGCCGACACCGCCACGACCGGCACGCCGCGCAATTGCGGCAAGAGGCGCTCGGCCATCTCGCGCAGCGCCGCGAGCTTGCCGGACTTGTCATCCTCGAGATCCCATTTGTTGGCCGCGATCACCACCGCGCGCCCCTCGCGTTCGGCCAGATCGGCGATGCGCAGGTCCTGCGTCTCGAAGGGTTGCGCGGCGTCGAGCAGCACCACCACCACCTCGGCGAAGCGCACCGCGCGCAGCGCGTCCGCGACCGAGAGCTTTTCGAGCTTGTCCTGCACCTTGGCGCGCTTGCGCATGCCGGCCGTGTCGAAGATGCGCACGGGGACCCCGTTCCAGCGCGTCCGGACCGAGATCGCATCGCGCGTGATCCCGGCCTCGGGCCCGGTCAGCAGCCGGTCCTCGCCGAGGACGCGGTTCACGAGGGTCGACTTGCCCGCGTTGGGCCGCCCCACCACCGCGATCTGCAGCGGGCGGGCCTCGGTGATGGGGCGCAGCGGCGGCGCATCCTCGGGCGCGTCGGGGTCGATGTCGATGTCGGTTTCGGGCGCCTCGGCCTGATCGGCGGCGGCGGCGGCGTCCGCGGCATCGACATGCGGGCGCAAGGCGGCATAGAGATCGTCCATCCCCTCGCCATGCTCGGCCGAGAGGCGCAGGGGCTCGCCCAGGCCCAGCCGCCAGGCATCGAGTGCGGCCGCATCGCCCGCCTTCCCCTCGGCCTTGTTGACCCCGAGGATCACGCGCCGCCCCTCGCGCCGCAGGATGCCGGCGAGGTCCTCGTCCATCGCCGTGATCCCCGCCCGGCCATCGACAAGAAAGAGCGAGACATCGGCCATGCGGATTGCGCGCTCGGTCAGCTTGCGCATCCGGCCCTGAAGGCTGTCGTCGGTCGCTTCCTCGAGCCCGGCCGTGTCGATCACGACAAAGCGCAGATCCGCGAGTCGCGCCTCGCCCTCGCGCAGGTCGCGCGTGACGCCGGGGCGGTCATCGACGAGCGCGAGGCGCTTGCCGACAAGCCGGTTGAAGAGCGTCGACTTGCCCACATTGGGGCGGCCGATGATGGCGAGGGTCAGCATGGAATGGGTCCTCGTCGCGGATGGCCCGCGACCTAGCGATAGGCGTGCAGCGTGCCCGACCGCGAGACGACATAGAGCGTGCCGCCCGCGATGGCAGGGGGGGCGGCCGCCCCGCCCGGCAGGTCGATCCGCCCCGTCTCGCGCCCGTCGACCGGATCGAAGAAGCGGATCGCCCCGTCGCCCGATGCGACGACAAGGCGCCCGCCGGCCAGAACCGGGCCGAAATGGGCATGGATACCCTTGCGCTTGCCCGGATCGGCCCGCTCGAACCCGGGCAGGGGCACCGTCCAGATGATCTCGCCGTTCGCGGCATCGATCCGCGTGAGACTCGCGCGGTCGCCCACGGCGAAGACCGACCCGCCTGCGACCCAGATCGGCGCCATCGCGCCCTCTTCGGCGATCCAGATCACCGCGCCCGAGGCCGCGTCGATGGCGGCGATCCGGCCGGCGGAGGTGCCCGCATAGACGCGCCCCCCCGCAATCGCGGGATCGCCCGTCAGATCGCGCACGAGGCTTGCCGGATAGCCCGGGCGGCGGCCCGGTACGCTCGATTGCCAGATCGTCGTGCCGTCGACCCTCGCGCTGGCCCGCAGCACCCCGTCCGGGAGCGCAAAGAGGACAGCGTCGGCCCCGAGCGTGCGCGGGCCGGCCGACCCGGCAAGGCCGGTTTCCGCGGGGATTCCAGTCTCGACCCAGATACGTCGCCCGCTTGCAGCATCGACAGCCCAGCCGGTGCCGTCGCGGCCCTGCACATAGACCCGGTCGCCGGCAAGGAGGGGGGCGCCGGCGATCGGCGCCTCGAACCGCTCTTGCCACAGTTCCGAACCTGTGGCGGCATCGAGCGCGACAAGCAGGCCAAAGCCTGTTGCGACGACAACCGTCTGGCCGTTCGCGGCAAGGCCGCCACCTACCGCCCCGCCTTCGGGCCCGCCCGATGGTGTCGCGGCCGCCCGCCACAATGGTGCTCCGTTCGTGCCGGTCGCCTGCACGACACCCTCGGAATCGAGCGTGTAGATCCTCCCCGAGGCGATGACCGGGGCCGCGGCGATGCGCTCGCGCCGGCTTTCGCCCGCGCCGATCGGGACACTCCAGACCGCTGCAGGAGTGGAGCCGAGAGCGAGGTTGCGCGTCGCGCCCTCGGGGCTGCCGCCGCGGTGTGTCCAGTCTGCGTTGCTGACGGGCGCCCCGGCCGCGAAAGGCAGGGCGCGTTTCGCAGCCGTTTCGGAAACCGCGTCCCCGGTCATCTCTTCGACCGGGGTGCCCACGGGATAGCGTGCGCCGGGCAGGATTTCTTCCTGCTCGGCGCAACCG
>JBIKVM010000021.1:0-23108 GCA_044356825.1 Limisphaerales bacterium | reverse complement strand
ACTCCGCGCCGCGGCGCCCTGGCAGACGATCCGCCGCCGCGCGCGGCCCGAGGCGCCGGGCGTCCTCGTGCGGATGGCGGATCTGCGCATCCGGCGGTTCGAGGAACGCTCGGACCGTGTCCTCATCTTCGCGGTCGACGCCTCGGGCTCGGCCGCGGTGGCGCGGCTGGCCGAGGCCAAGGGGGCGGTCGAACTGCTCCTGGGCCAGGCCTATGCGCGGCGCGACCATGTCGCGCTCGTGTCCTTTCGCGGGACCGCGGCCGAGGTGATGCTGCCGCCCACGCGCTCGCTCGTGCAGACCAAGCGGCGGCTGCAGGGGCTGCCGGGCGGGGGCGGCACACCGCTTGCGGCGGGGCTGCGCGCGGCGCTCGGGCTCGCGACGCTCGCGCGGGCGCGGGGGATGACGCCCACCATCGCGCTGCTGACCGACGGGCGCGCCAACATCGCGCTCGACGGGCGCGCCGACCGCGCGCAGGCGGCGGCCGACGCCGAGCGGATGGCGGCCGCCATCGCGGCCGAGGGGGTGCCCGCGGTCGTGATCGACACGGGCGCGCGGCCCTCGCCTGCACTCGCGGCGCTGGCGCAGCGGATGGGCGGGCGGGCGGCGGTGCTGCCGCGCGCCGATGCGCGGCGGCTGTCGGACCTGATCGGGGCGGCATCGCCCGGCGGGCGATGAGCGCGCTTCCCGATCCGCCGCCCGAGCTGCCGCCCGATCTGCCGGCGGACTGGCCGCACCGCGACGCCTCGGCCGAGGTCGCAAGCCCCCCCCATCTGTGGCATGTCCAGAGCTTCGGCGCGGGGCCGGACATCTGGATGCTGCACGGCGCGGGCGCGTCGGCCCATTCCTTTCGCGCGCTTGCCCCCCGCATCGCGGCGGCGGGCTGGCGCGTCAGTGTGCCCGACCTGCCGGGGCACGGATTCACGCGCATGGGCGGGCCGCGCCGGTCGGGCCTGCGCCCGATGGCCGAGGATCTGGCGCGGCTGATGGCGAATATGGGCCGGCCGCCCGTGGCCGTCATCGGCCATTCGGCCGGGGCGGCGCTGGCGCTCGACCTCGCGTGCATCCTCGATCCGGCGCCACGCGCGATCGTGACGATCAACGCCGCGCTCGGCCATTTCCGGGGGGTGGCGGGGTGGCTGTTTCCGATGCTCGCGCGGCTTCTGGCGCTGAGCCCGCTGGTGCCGCCCGTCTTTGCGCGCTCGACGGGGGCGGCGCAGGTCGCGCGCCTTCTGGCCGGGACCGGCTCGGAGATCGACGCCGAGGGTGTCGCGCTCTATGCCCGGCTGATCGCGCGGCCGGCGCATGTGTCGGGCGCGCTCGAGATGATGGCGCAGTGGCGGCTCGATCCGCTGCTCGGGGCGCTCGGGGACATCGCGCTGCCGGTCCTGATGCTCGCGGGGGCGCGCGACCGGGCGGTGCCGCCCGAGGTTTCGCAGACGTCGGCGCGGCGGCTGCCGCAGGCCGAATGCGCGACCCTCGCGGGGCTCGGCCACCTCATGCACGAGGAGGCACCCGAGGCGGTCGCGCGGCTGATCGTGCCCTTCCTCGCCAAGCACGCCGCGCCCGTCTGAGGCCTGCAGCCGGGCCGGGGCTTGCGGCGCGGCCCCGCGGGCCCTAAGTGCGAGGGTGGCGGGTTCTGCAGGGTTCGTGTCGGGCACCTTCCCAGTGGCCGATAAGCGTTTCCGAGGGGGCTGGCTCTGCCACGGTCCTGGCCTTGGCATCCGGCGCCCACCTGATCACTCAGGCTCTCGGGAAAACACGCCCCCACGGCCCAGGCGGTTCCCGCCGCCTGCCGCCCGGCGCCTCAGGCGCTGGCGAATGCGTCGGGCGCCATGTCGCGCGCCATATGTTCGAGCACGGCATTGACGAAGCCCGTCTCGGGCCCCTCGCCGCAGAACCAGCGTGCGATATCGACAAATCCGCCCAGCACCGCGCGTGGCGGGGTTTCGGCCAGCACGAGTTCTGCACCCGCAGCGCGGAAGATCGCGCGCAGGACGGGGTCGATGCGGTTGAGCGGCCACGCCGCCACCAGCGCCCGGTCGGTCGCCTGATCGATGCGCGCCTGCCAGTTGACGGCCGCACCCACAAGGCGGCGGAACAGGTCGGGATCGGCATCTGCGCCGCCGCCCCCGTTTGCGCCATCCTCGGCGCCGATGCGGTGGGCGAGAAATTCGGCGACCACATCCTCGGCCGCCTGTCCTGCGGCCTCCATCTGATAGAGCGCCTGCACGGCACTCAGGCGTGCCGCATCGCGACGGCTGGCCCGGGCCTCGACGGACTTCTTGCGTGACATGCCTTGCCCCTGCGCCTGTCAGCCCGCGGGGCCGATAGCGGCGGTGAAGCCCACGCCGCGGCGCGTGCCCCCGAACCGGCGCGCAAGCGCCACGAGGTGCAGCGCCGCCGCCGCCGCCCCGCCGCCCTTGTCCTGCCCCGCCGGGTCGGCGCGCACCTCGGCCTGAGCCATCGTCTCGACCGTCAGGATCCCGTTGCCGATCGCCGCGCCGCCGAGGCCGAGCAGCATGAGCCCGCGCGAGCTGTCGTTGCAGACGGTGTCGTAATGCGTCGTCTCGCCCCGGATGATGCAGCCGAGCGCCACGAAGCCGTCGAACCGGCCCATCCGGTCCGCAAGCGCGATCGCGGGCGGGATCTCGAGCGCGCCCGGAACATCGAACCGCTCGACCGCAGCGCCGGCGCGCGCGGCTGTGGCCTCGGCGCCCGCGACCAGCGCCTCGGCGATGGCGCGGTAATAGGGCGCGACGACGAGGGCGAGCTTTACCGGCCGGTCGAAGCTGGGCAGCGGCAGGATGGTGTGTTCTGGATGCGCGGCCATGCCCTAGCCCTTCGGAATGGGGCGCGTGCCCGCGATGGCAAGCCCGTAGGCCTCGAGCCCGACGACGCGCGGCGCGCCGGAATTGGTCAGGAGCACGATCTGCGAGAGCCCGAGTGCGGCAAGGATCTGCGCCCCAAGCCCGTACTGGCGCAGCGTCTGGGGCGAGGCCTCGCCGGGTTCGACCATCTTCATCGTGGTGTCGCGCAAGAGCACCACCACCCCCCGCCCCTCGGCGGCGATGGCGCGCATCGCGGCCGCGAGATCGCCGCGGCTGGCCTGCGTCTCGATCCCGAGCACATCCGACAGCGGATCGAGCGCGTGCATCCGCACGAGCACGGGTTCGCCCGACGCGATGTCGCCCTTGGTCAGCACGATGTGTTCGGCGCCCTGCGTCGCGTCGGCGAAGACGCGCATCTCCCACGCGCCGCCATGGGCCGACACGACGCTACGCCGCCCCGCCTCGCGCACGAGGTTGTCGTGGCGGCGGCGATAGGCGATGAGGTCCGATATCGTGCCGATCTTCAGCCCGTGGCGCTGGGCGAAGGTCACGAGGTCCGGCAGCCGCGCCATGCTGCCGTCCTCCTTCATGATCTCGCAGATGACGCCCGCGGGCATGAGGCCCGCGAGCCGCGCGACATCGACCGCGGCCTCGGTATGGCCCGCGCGCACGAGCACGCCGCCGTCGCGGGCGCGCAGTGGAAAGATGTGGCCGGGTGTGGCGATGTCCTGCGGGCCCTTCGCGGGGTCGATCGCGACCGCGATCGTGCGCGCCCGGTCATGGGCCGAGATGCCCGTCGTGACCCCCTCGCGCGCCTCGATCGAGAGGGTGAAGGCCGTTTCATGGCGCGAGGAATTGCGCGGGCTCATGAGCGGGAGCCCAAGCGCGTCGATCCGCTCGGCCGTCAGCGACAGGCAGATCAGGCCGCGCCCGTGGGTGGCCATGAAGTTCACGGCCTCGGGCGTCGCCATCTGCGCGGGAATCACGAGGTCGCCCTCGTTCTCGCGGTCCTCGTGATCGACGAGGATGAACATCCGCCCCGCCTTCGCGTCGGCGATGATCTCCTCGACCGTTGAGATCGCGTCGGAATACTCGCCGCTCATGCCCCGCCCCATTCCCTGAGCCGCGCGACATAGCGCGCGAGCGTGTCGATCTCGAGGTTGACGCGCCCGCCCGCGCGCACCTCGCCCCATGTCGTCGCGGCCTGCGTGTGGGGGATGAGGTTGACGCCGAAGCGCGCGCCCTCGACCTCGTTCACGGTGAGCGAGGTGCCGTCGAGCGCGACCGACCCCTTGGGCGCGATGAAGCCCGCGAGATGGCGCGGCGCCTCGAACGTCACGCGCAGGCTCTCGCCCTCTGGCGTGACCGAGACGACATCCGCGACCCCGTCGACATGGCCCGAGACGATGTGGCCGCCGAGCTCGTCGCCCACGCGCAGCGCGCGCTCGAGGTTCACCCGCCGCCCGACCTGCCATGCCCCGAGTGTCGTCTTCGACAACGTCTCGGCCGAGACCTGCACCTCGAACCACCCCTCGCCCAGCGCCACCACCGTCAGGCACACGCCATCGCAGGCGATCGAGGCGCCGATGTCGATGCGCGCGGTATCATAGCCCGTGGCAAGGCGCGCGCGCAGATCGCCCGCCGGGTGCAGCGCGACCAGCCTGCCCACATCCGTGATGATCCCGGTGAACATGCCCGCGCCCCGCCCGCACCCAGATGCCGAGAAGGGCTGAGTAGTCGCACCCGCCCGCGCGCGCAAGCCCCCCGGCCGGCGCGCAAAGGTGGCAGGAAGGTGGCACGGACGCCGAATCCCGCTTGCGATGGGGCCGGCGCTAAGACTATGTTCACCCTATTGTGTGTTCGATTTCCGATCAGGCGATTAGACGGCGTTTCACATGCGCGACCTCTTGCCCGCCACGACACCCGCCGACCAGCGCCGGTTCCTGATGCTTCAGGGGCCGCACGGTCCCTTTTTCGATCTGCTGGCCGGGATGCTGCGCGCCGCGGGCGCCGAGGTCTGGCGCGTGGGCTTCAACCGCGGGGATGAGGCGTTCTGGTCGGATCCCGCGCGCTTCATCCCCTTTCGCGAACCGGCCGAGGCCTGGCCCGACGCCTGCGCCGCGATCCTGCACGACCGCGGCATCACCGACCTCGTGCTCTATGGCGACACGCGGCCCATCCACGCCATCGCCGCCCGCCTCGCGCGCGAGGCGGGGATCCTCGTGCATGTGTTCGAGGAGGGCTATATCCGCCCCTACTGGATCACCTATGAGCGGGGCGGATCGAACGGCAATTCGCGGCTGATGTCGATGTCGATCGCCGAGATGCGCGCGGCGCTGAGCTGGGCCGCCTCGGACCCGCCGAGCGCGCCCGCCCGCTGGGGCGAGATGCGCCAGCACGTCTGGTATGGCGCGATCTATCACTGGTTCGTGCTGGCACGGAACGGCGGCTATCCGAATTTCCGGCCGCATCGGGCGACGTCGGTGATGCGCGAGTTCGTGCTCTATCTGCGCCGCCTTCTCCTGATGCCCGTGCACTCGGTCGGCCGCTTCCTCGCGCAACGACGCATCCGCAACGGCGGATTTCCCTATCATCTCGCGCTGTTGCAGCTCGATCACGATGCGAGCTTCCGCGATCATTCGAGCTTCGATTCGATCGCCGACTTCATCGAACTGTGCTGCGCGGCCTTCGCGATCGGGGCGCCGCGGCACCATCACCTCGTGTTCAAGTCGCACCCGCTCGAGGATGACCGGGTGGCGCTCGGGCGTGTCATCGCCGAGGCCACGGCGCGCCACGGCCTCGGGGGAAGGGTGCATTTCGTGCGCTCGGGCAAGCTCGCGGCACTCCTCAACGATGCGCGCTCGGCGGTGACGGTCAATTCGACTGCCGCCCAGCAGGTACTCTGGCGGGGGCTGCCGCTCAAGACGCTCGGGCGTGCGGTCTATGGCAAGCCCGAACTTGTCTCGAACCAGCCGCTGATCGAGTTCTTCCGCAACCCCCGCCGGCCAGATACCAACGCCTATCGCGACTTTCGCCACTACCTGATCGAGACGTCGCAGATCGCGGGCGGGTTCTATTCGGCGCGGGGGCGGCGGATGCTGTTGCGGCAGGTGATCGACATCCTTCTGGCCGCCGAAGATCCCTATGACGCGCTGCGCATGGGCACGGCCGCACCGCGCCACAAGCTGCGCGTCCTGGGATAGGGGTAAGCGATGGGATGGCTCGGGCGCCTGTTGCGGACATGCCTGCTCTGCGGGCTCGGGCTGGGCTTCGTCGCGGGCTGCGCGATGCCGCGTTCGGGGCCAACACGTGCCGAGATCGTCTCGGGCGCGGCCGACCCGGCGAACCCTTCGCCCATCATCGAGGTCGACGCGCGCGTGGTCGAGGCCACGCGGAACACACCGCTGCCGGGCTTCGGGATAACATTCCGCAACACGCTGCCCATCTCGCCCGACCTGATCAGCCCGGGAGATATCCTGACGCTGCGGGTCTATGAGAACGTGCGCGACGCGCCGCTTTTGTCCGAAAGCGGCGGGCAGGGCACGATCCAGGACCTCGTCGTCGATGGCGACGGCTATATCTTCGTGCCCTACGCAGGGCCGGTGAGGGCTGCGGGCCTCACGATCGAGGCGCTGCGGGTGGAGATCACCGAACTGCTTGAACTCCAGACCCCCTCGCCGCAGGTGCTGCTGAACCGCGCGGCCGGTGATGGCGCGACCGTCAGCGTCTCGGGCAACATCGGCGCGGGGATCTTCCCGATCGAGCGCCCCACGCGCACCCTGATCGGGATGCTCGCCCGCGCCGGCGGGGTGCAGAGCGATCCGGGAATCACGCTGGTCCGCGTCACGCGCGGGCGCGAGAGCGGGCAGGTCTGGCTGTCCGATCTCTATGAGGATCCGGGCCTCGACATCGCGCTGCGCCCGGGCGACCGGATCATGGTCGAGGAGGACCGCCGCGCCTTCATCGCGCTTGGCGCCACCGGCCAGCAGACGCGGGTGCCCTTCGAGAGTGCCGAGATGAGCGCGCTCGATGCTCTGTCGCGCGTAGGCGGGCTGTCGGCCGATCTGGCCGATCCGACTGGGATCTTCATCCTGCGGCGCGAGCGGGCCGATACGGCACGGGCACTTGGTGCCGCCGAGCCCGTGCGCGATCCGCAGCCTATCATCTATCTTCTTGACCTGACCTCGCCCAAGGGGCTCTTTCTGGCCGGCAGCTTCGAGGTTCGCGACGGCGATGTGTTCTACGTCACCGAGGCGCCCTATGCGCAGTGGCGCAAGATGACCTCTGCCCTCTTCGGCGCGGCGAGTTCGGCTGCACAGTTTGACCAGCTCGCGAACTGACACCGCTGGCGGAAGGCGGCTCTGCGTCCTTGCGGCAGGGCTCTGGCGGCGCGGACGGGTGCGGCGGATCCTGACGCTGGCGGGCTGGCGGCCGGTGATCGGCCTGCCGCGGGCCGGCGATGCGGTGGGGGTCTGGGGCGCCTCGCCCATCGCCTGGCGGGGCGAGGTGCTGGCGCGGGCGACCGGCGCGCCGCTCGTGCGGATCGAGGATGCCTTCCTGCGCTCGGTCCTGCCCGGTCGGGCGGGGGGCGCGCCGATCGGCCTGATGATCGACGATCTGGAGGGCGTGCATTTCGACCCCGCTGCGCCGAGCCGGATCGAGGCGATCCTGTCGCAGGACCCGCTCGACGATCCCGCGCTTCTTGCCCGGGCGCGGGCGGCGATGGCGCGGCTCGCGGCCGGGCAGATCTCGAAATACACGCTGCACGATCCGGGCGCGGCGCTGCCCAAGCCGGGCTATGCGCTGGTCATCGACCAGACGCGGGGCGACGGGTCGGTGCGGGCCTGCGGCGCGGATGCGGCGCGCTTTGGCGCGATGCTCGCGGCGGCCGAGGCTGAACACCCCGGCGCGCCCGTCCTGATCCGCCGCCACCCGGAAACCGCGCTGGGGCTGCGCCCGGGCCATTTCGGGCCCGAGGTACTGACCGGCCGCACCCGCCTTGCGCCCGACGGGTGCAGCCCGCGCCGGCTGCTCGAGGGGGCGCGCGCGGTCTATACCGTCTCCTCGCAGATGGGGTTCGAGGCGATCCTCGCGGGGCACCGCCCGCAGGTGTTCGGGCGGCCCTTCTATGCCGGCTGGGGCCTGTCGGAGGATCGCGACCCCGCCCCCCTGCCCCGGCGCGGGCGCGCGCTGACGCCCGAGGCGCTCTTTGCCGGGGCGATGATCCGCGCGCCGGTGTGGTTCGATCCCTGCCGCGACCGGCTCTGCACGCTCGAGGAGGCGATCGACCAGATCGAGGCCGAGGCGCGCGCGCATGCCGAGGATCGCGCGGGCCATGTGGGCGTCGGGATGCGGCTGTGGAAGCGGGGCCATCTGAACCGCGTCTTCGGCCGAAGCCGGCGCATGGTCTTTGCCGCCAACGCCGCGGCGGCGGTGGCGCGGGCACGCGCGACGGGGCGGGCCGTCGCGGTCTGGGGGGCGGGAGCGGACCCCGCCCTCGCGGCCCCCGGCATCGTGGTGCGTCGGATCGAGGACGGTTTCCTGCGCTCGCGCGGGCTCGGGGCGGAACTCGTGCCGCCACTGTCGCTCGTGGCCGATCCGGTCGGGATCTATTACGACCCCGCGCGCGAGAGCGGCCTCGAGCGGCTGCTCGAGGCGCCGCTGCCGCCCGGGGGCCATGACCGCGCGGCGCGGTTGATCGTGCGGCTGCGCGAGACCGGGGTCGGCAAATACAACCTGCCGGGCGCCTCGCCCGATCTGTCGCGCCTTGGCGCGCGGCGGCGCATCCTCGTGCCGGGGCAGGTCGAGGATGACGCCTCGGTGCGGCTGGGATGCAGCGGGGTGGCGACGAACCTCGGCCTCTTGCGGGCCGTGCGGGCGGCGAACCCCGACGCCGCGATCCTCTGGAAGCCCCACCCCGACATCGAGGCGGGGCTGCGCCCGGGGGCCGTGCATGCTTCGGACCTCGTGGGGCTTGCCGATGCGGTGCTGGACGGGGTGTCGGCGGCGGCGGCCATCGCGGCCGCGGACGAGGTCTGGACGATGACCTCGACGCTCGGCTTCGAGGCGCTGATCCGTGGCCTGCCGGTGACGTGCCTCGGCGTGCCCTTCTATGCGGGCTGGGGGCTGACGCGCGATCTGGGGGGCTCGCCCGCGCGGCGCCGGGCGCGGCCCGATCTGGAGACGCTGGTGCACGCGGCCCTCGTCGCCTATCCGCGCTATGCCGATCCGGTCTCGGGCCTGCCCTGCCCGGTCGAGGTCGCGCTCGACCGCCTCGCCTCGGGCGCGCCGCTGCCGGGGCCGCCCGCGCTGCGGCTGCTTGCGCGCGTGCAGGGCTGGGCGATGGGGGCGGTGGGGCCGGTCTGGCGCTGAGGCCGATCAGCCCCCCCGCGCCGTCCGGATTGCCCAGGCCGCCAGAGCTGCAAGCACCTCGCCCGCCGCGGCGTTCAGGGCAGCCGCCACCGTTTCGGGATCGAGATCGGCAATCGGGGCGGCGGCCTCGAACCGGCGCGCACCAAGGCGGCGCGCACCGCCTTCGGCCAGAAGCTGGGCCGCAAGCGCCGCGCGAACCCCGGCCGCGCCATCCGCGCCAAGCACGACCTCGAAGGCGACGAGGTCGCTCACCAGCAGGTGGTCGGGTGGGCCGGCGAAGGAGGCACGGCCGACATGGTCCCAGCCCCCGGTCGCCTCGAAGCCGCGCACGAGCAGGGTCTGGATCACCTGCGGCGCGGCCTCGGTCCAGCGGGCATCGGGCAGATACTGCGCCTCGATTGGCGCCGGCCGCACGAGGATGCGGTCGGTCGCTAGCGCCCCCGAGGTCGCGGGCAGCGCGATGACAAGCTCGGTCCCGATCGGGGCGCCGGCGGCCGGCATGTCGCGATCGAGCGCGAGGTCGAAGGCGGCCGACGGCCCCTGCGCTGAGCCGAGCGCCGACAGGACGGCGCAGCCGGGCAGAAGCCCAAGCGCGGCAATCCCACCGATGAGCGCGCGCCGGTCAGGCCGTGCAATGGCGTCGGTCATGGGCGGAACTCCGGATAGGGGCGCTCGATCAGGAATCGGGCCGGATCGCGCTCGATCAGCCGCACGAGGCGGTCGAGCGTCGCGATCAGGGTGCGCGCCTCGCGCGCGGCTTCGGTCACCTCGGCCAGACCGCGGACGGTGAAATCGGCAACAGACGGACCGGCGGCGTCGATCATGCCGGCAAGGTCGCCGAACGCCGCATTGGCCTGCCCGGCGGCCGCGCGCAGGTCCGCGGTAACGGCGGGCAGATCGGCTGCGACCTCAGCGACGGCTGCATCGATCCGCGCCACCGCTGCGCGCAGGTCGGCCGCGATTGCCGGCGCCTCGTCCCCGAGCACCTTCTCGGCCCCCACGAAGGCACCCTCGGCCGCGATCAGGGCGCGGTCGGCGGTCACGAGCGCCGCCTCGATGGCGCCCAGCGTCTCGGTAGCGCGCGCGAAGGTCTCACCCGCGCCGCGCAGCGTCTCGGCGACGGCGGGCTCAAGGCGCGCGACCGCCCCCGCCGCAGCGCCGAAATCCGCCCCCGCGGTTTCGGCCACGCGCGAGATGGTCTCGGCCGCCCCGCGCACTTCGGTAAGCGTCGCGGGCAGGTCGGTCGCGCCCGCCTGCGCGAGTGCGGCGACCGCGGCATCCGCCCGCGCAATCATCGCCCGCGTTTCGGCCACGAGCGCGCGCCCGTCGCCCTCGACCAGCGCATCGAAACCCGTCGCCGCATCCTCGACCGCGCCCACCATCGCGGCAAAGCGTTCGACCGCCCGGTCGGCGGCCGCGATCGTCGCGCCCAGCTCCTCGAGCCGCTGCGTCGCCTGCGCGCCGGCGGTGCCGAAGCTGCCGATGGCGCCTTGCGCCTGCCCCGACAGCGCCTCGATTTCCGTCCGCAGGGCCGAGGATGTCGCCTGAAGATCGGCGAGCAGCGCCGGCACATCGGCCGTGAGCAGCCCCTCGGCGGCCTTGAGCGCGCCCGCCCCGCTTTCCATCGCGCGCTCGCCCCGATCAAGCGTGGTCTGCGCGCGCTGCGCGAGCGCGGTGACCTCGGCCAGCGCCGCATCGACCCGCCCGAGCGTCTCGCCCGCGCGGGTGATGAGGGGTTCGAGCTCGATCGTGAAGCCCGCGATATCGGTCGAGGCGGCCGCAACCGTCGTGGTCAGCACGCTGAATTCATCGAGCGCGACGACGAGGTTTTCCGACGACTGTTCGAGGTTTTGCAAGATGCGCTGCACCTTGGCGCTGTTCTCGGCCGAAAAGAGCTCACCGCCGCGGGCGAGCAGATCGAGGATCTGGGATGTGATCTCGGGGGCATCTTGCGAAAGAACCTGAAGCACGGACCGGCCCGCGGTGATCTCGGGCACGCCACCGCCGGGCGCGCGCAGAAGCGCCGCCTCGGGCGTGCCTGCGCTGATCCCGACATAGGAAACGCCCGTCACCCCCAGCGTCTCGATGGTGGCGATGCTGTCGGTCCGCACCGGCGTTCCGGCGGCAATCTCGAGTCGCACGAGGATCGTGCCGTTCATGTCGGGCGCCAGGCGCACGTCCACGACCTGCCCGACTGGAAGCCCGGCGAAGCGCACCTCGGAGGCCTGCGCGAGGCCCGAGACCGAGGAGAAGCGGACATCGAAATAGGCGAACTGGCGGCGCAACTCGATCTGCGCGAACCACAGGAAGAACGAGATGATGCCGACAAACCCCGCCAGAACGAAGGCACCGATCAGGACATGGTTGGCACGCGTCTCCATCCTTCAGTCACGTCCCTCGAGGCCAACGCCGGCCGCGCGCGCGCGCGGGCCCTGAAAATATTCCTTCACCCACGGATGCTCGACCGCGCGCATCGCGCTGAGCGTTCCCTCGACCAGGACGCGCCCTTCGGCCAGCACCGCGACGCGGTCGCAGGTTGCGTGAAGCGTATCGAGATCATGGGTCACGAGAAAGACCGTAAGCCCCAGCGCGGCGGAAAGATCAAGCAAAAGCCTGTCGAAGGCCGCGGCCCCGATGGGGTCGAGCCCGGCTGTCGGTTCATCGAGAAAGAGAAGTTCGGGGTCGCGTGCGAGCGCGCGCGCCAGCCCCGCGCGCTTGCGCATTCCGCCCGAGAGTTCCGAGGGATACTTGTCGCCCGCCTCGGGTGGCAGGCCCACCATCGCGATCTTGAGGTCGGCGAGGTCGCGCCGGATCGCGATGGGCAGACCCGCGACCCCGCGCAGCGGAACCTCGACGTTCTCGCGCACCGTCAGCGCCGAAAAGAGCGCGCCATCCTGGAACATCACGCCCCAGCGCGTCTCGAGTTCGGCCAGCGCCTCGGGCGGCGCGCCGACGACCTCGGTGCCGAAGACGCGGACCGATCCGGCAAAGGGGCGGTTGAGGCCGGTGATCGTGCGCAAGAGTACCGACTTGCCCGACCCCGACCCGCCCACGACCCCCAGCACCTCGCCCCGCCAGAGGTCGAGGTCGAGGCCCTGATGCACGATCTGCGGCCCGAAGCGCGTGCCAAGCCCGCGCACCGCGATGACGGCCTCGCGCGGGGCGCTCACAGCCCGACCTCGGAATAGAAGATGGAGAAGAGTGCATCGATCAGGATCACCGCGAAGATCGCGCGCACGACCGAGGCCGAGGTCAGCCGGCCGAGCGAGTCCGTGCTGCCCTGCACCTGCATCCCCGCGTGGCAGCCGACGAGGCCGATCACCACGGCAAAGACCGGCGCCTTGAGCATCCCGACCGTCACATGATCGACCGAGGTCTCGAGCAGGCGGGTGCGGAACATGGCGGGCGAGATGCCGAGGTCGATCCACGCCATCAGCGCGCCCCCCGCCAGCCCCGCGACATTGGCCAGGAGCGTGAGCACCGGCAGCGTGATGACGAGCGCGAGCACGCGGGGCAGGATCAGAGCCTCGGCCGGGTCTATGGCAAGGGTGCGCATCGCGTCGATCTCCTCGCGCATCTTCATCGCGCCGAGCTGGGCGGTGAAGGCCGAGGCCGTGCGCCCAGCAACGATGATCGCGGTCAGCAGCACGCCCAGCTCGCGGAGGACCGAGATCGCGATGAGGTCGACGACGAACACGTCCGCCCCGAAGCGGCGCAGCTGCGTCGCGCCCTGAAAGGCGAGCACCACACCGATCAGAAAGGCCATCAGGACGACGATCGGCACGGCATTGAGGCCGACCTGCTGGCTGTGATGGACAAGCGGCGTGAGCGGAAAGCGCGTCGGCCGCAGCGCCGCCCGCCCCACGAGCGCAAAGAAGAGGCCGAGATAGCCAAGAAGGTCGCGGCAGAGCCGCCCCACCTCAACGGCCCAGACGCCGAGCGCCGCGAGCGTCCGCATGAATCGGGGTGGGCGTGCGGCGCGCGGCGCTGGGCTGGGCAACGCCGCCGCGACCGCCGCGATCAGGCGCGCATGGCGCGGATCCGCGCCCGTGGCCGCCTCGATCCCCGCCTGGCGCATCAGGCGCACCAGCGCCCAGGCCCCCGCGGTATCGATCCGCTCCACCCCCGCGACATCGACCGCGCGTACCGCGCTAGGATCGAGCGCCGCCAGCGCAGCCTCGATGCGGGCGATGTCGGCCAGCACGAGTGCGCCCCGAACCCGCGCGACCCCACCCGATGCAAGGTCAACCACAAAGACGCCTTCGCCCGATGCCGCCACGCGCCTCTCCGGATGGGGCCGCCGCACCGCGCGGCCCTGGATTGATGCCGACTCAGTCCGCCCCGGCCGCCACCGCGAAGTCGGGCATGAACAGCCCTCGCGGCGAGAGGGTGAAGATCTCGCAGCCCGTCGCGGTCACGCCCACCGAGTGCTCGAACTGCGCTGAGAGCGAGCGGTCGCGCGTCACGGCCGTCCATTCATCGGGCAGGACCCGTGTCTCGGGCCGGCCGAGGTTCACCATCGGCTCGATCGTGAAGAACATCCCTTCTTCGAGCACCGGCCCCGTGCCGGGACGGCCGAAGTGCAGCACGTTCGGGGGCGCATGAAACACCCGCCCAAGGCCGTGGCCGCAAAAGTCGCGCACGACCGACATGCGCTCGCCCTCGACGAAGCTCTGGATGGCATGGCCGACGTCGCCAAAGGTGGCGCCGGGACGTACCGTCGCGATCCCGCGCATCAGCGCATCATGCGTGACGCGGATCAGGCGTTGCGCGAAGGGCTTGGGGGTGCCGGCCACATACATCCGCGAGCTGTCGCCATACCAGCCATCGACGATCACGGTGACATCGATGTTGACGATGTCGCCATCACGCAGCAGGTCGTCGCTCCGCGCGGCCTCGGCGCGCCCGGTCGGCACCGCGCTGCCGGGGATGCCGTGGCAGACGACATGGTTGACGCTGATGCACGAGGCGTGGCGATAACCGCGATAGCCGATCGTGGCCGAGATGGCGCCCGCTTCGGTGACAAGCGCGGTGATGCGCGCGTCGATCTCGCCCGTGCCAATGCCGGGCGCGACCATCGGCGTGATCTCGTCGAGGATATCGGCCGCGACGCGCCCCGCGCGGTGCATGCCCGCGAAATCCTCGCGGGTATGGATCCTGATCCCGTCACGGGTGATGCGCGCTTCGCCTGACGACACGCCCGGCCTCCTGTCCCTGCGTCCGTGTCATACCGCCGTTGCATGGCCAAGGCCAGACCCGAGCATGCCATCGGGTATTTGAAACCCGCCCGCCGCCCCCCTATAGCTTGCGGCGGGGCAACAGGAGGCAGGCATGACCAATCCCACGGCAGCGATGCTCGTCATCGGGGACGAGATCCTCTCGGGCCGGACGCGCGAGGGCAACCTCGCATATCTTGCCGGCGAACTCGGCAAGATCGGCATCGTCGTGACCGAGGCGCGGGTCGTCTCGGACAATCATGGCGCGATCGTCGCCGCACTCAACGCGCTGCGCGCGTCAGCCGATCACGTCTTCACCTCGGGCGGTATCGGACCCACGCACGACGACATCACCGCCGACGCCGTCGCGGCGGCGTTCGGTGTCAGCATCGGTGTGCGCGCGGATGCGCGCGCGATCCTGCAGGCCCATTGCGACCGGCGGGGGATCGAACTCAACGAGGCGCGCCTGCGCATGGCGCGCATCCCCGAGGGGGCAAGCCTCATCGACAATCCCGTCTCGTCCGCGCCCGGTTTCACCATCGGGAACGTGCATGTGATGGCAGGCGTGCCGTCGATCTTTCAGGCGATGGTCGCCTCGGTCCTGCCGAGCCTCGCGGGCGGGCCGCCCATCTTGTCGCAATCGCTCGAGGTGCTGCGGCCCGAGGGCGCGATCGCGGCGGATTTCGGGGCGCTCGCGGCCGAATACCCCGACCTCTCGATGGGCTCCTATCCGTTCCAGCGCAACGGTGTTCTCGGTACGAACCTCGTCGTGCGCGGAACCGACGGCGCGCGGATCGACGCCGCGATGATCCGCCTCGCCGCGCTGTTCGGCACGCCCTCGTGAACATGCCGGACGCCCGCGCGCTGTTTTCGGTCCTCGAGGCGACATGGCCCGCCGCGCGGTCGATGCGCGCGGGCCCCTTCGTGCTGCGCGAAGGCCGTGGTGCGGGCAGCCGGGTGTCCTCGGCGACCGCAACCGGACCCGCGACGGCCGCAGACGTCGTCGCAGCCTCGGCCGCGATGCGCGGGATGGGGCAAGAGGCGCTCTATCGCATCGGGCCGGGTGACGGGGCGCTGGATGCGCTGCTGGCGGATCTGGGGCATGAGATGCGCGACCCGACGCTGATCCTCGCGGCCCCTCTTGGCGCGGTATCGGGCGAGGTGCCGCCCGTTACGGCCTTTCCCCACTGGCCGCCCCTTGCGGTGCTTGAGGACCTCTGGACGGCTGAGGGGATAGGTGCCGCGCGGCAGGGGGTGATGGCGCGCGTCGCAGCACCGCGCGCGGCGATTCTCGGACGCGTCGGTGACCGCCCCGCAGGCGGGGCCTTCGTCGCGGTCTCGGGAGATGGCGCGATGGTGCATGCGGTGGCGGTGCGCGCGCCCCATCGTCGGCAAGGCTTGGCGCGCATCCTCATGCTCTCGGCCGCCCGCTGGGCCGAGGCGCAGGAGGCGGGGTGGATCGCGGTGGCCGTGACCGAGGCGAACGCGCCCGCCCGCGCGCTCTATGCGGGCCTCGGGATGGCCGAGGCCGCGCGCTATCACTATCGCGCCGCACCCGGGCGTTGACCGCGCCGCCCTCGCGGTCTATGCCCCTCACCGCGCGGGTGGCCGGATGGCCGCGCGGCGGGCGACCGTCGCGAGGAAAGTCCGGACTCCATGAAGCGGCGGCGCCGGGTAACGCCCGGCCGGGGAAACCCGAGGGAAAGCGCCACAGAGAACGAGACTGCCCCGGGTCCGCCCGGGGCACAGGTGAAACGGTGGGGTAAAAGCCCACCGCGGACCGGGCAACCGGGACGGCACGGCAAGCCCCGCCGGGAGCAATGCCGAATAGGGGCCTCGGGCCCGGGCGGGCAACCGCGCGGGTAGGGACGCTTCAGCCCGAGAGGCCCGGGTTGGCAGCACGAGCGCACCGGCGACGGTGCGCCCAGAGGAATGGCCATCGAAGGGGGCAACCCCGGAACAGAATCCGGCTTACAGGCCACCCGCGCACCTTCGCCCCGATTTATTCAGTATAATCTGCTGGATGGATCGGCGGTGTCGGATAACTTTCACGAGATGATGGGCGTCTCTTCTCGCACGCAACGCCCGGACCTCCTGACTCGCCTGACCTCCTAGACGATAGAAAAGCGCTTAGAGGAACCTTCGGGTCGTGAAGTGATCAGAAGGCGCGTATCCCGCGCGCCTCCATGTCTTCAATGAGCACAAAAAGCCCGCTGGGCCATATAACCCCCGTGTCTGCTAGCTCGTTCACCCTCTTCTTGAAATGCGAGAGCGAGAACGGGCCGCTTCCCCGGAACTCTAGGTAGAACCCGTTCATCCGGTCGATCATGTCCAAGATGGACTGATGGTGCTTGCGCTTGCGCGGCTTCTCCTTGACCACAACGGCCATACCAAGCGCTCCTAGAAAAACGAGGATCAGGGTCCCGACGACGGCGAGACCGGCCCCGGCGAGGAGCATACCGTCGAAGGGGAGAGCCGGGATGACAAGCGGAGAGGCAACGATCCCGGCCGAGATGAGCCAGACCCAGAAGACCAGTTTGGAGACGCTCCACAAGGCCCTCAAGACGCTAGACGGCGCGGCGTCTTCGAGTTTACTTGTGCCAGTCAACTCGTTTTTCCAAATCATATCATCGATGAAGGCTACGATCTCAATGTGCGTGAGGGCCTGGAGCAGAATCCGGTCGACCTCTTCTGACTTGAGGTAACTCTTCGCGTAGTTGCCAACCTCCGCGGATAAGTCGTCCTGAAGGGCGCCCACCTTGCCATGTTTCTTGACGTGCCGAACAAGGTGCTGGACCCGAGGCGGAACACGGAGTGCCGGCTTACGCTCGACCTGCTCAGGGGACAACTGAGCCCTCTCTTTCGTGGAATACGGCAGGCCAAAGCACGCGTCGGCGATCGCGTCGGCCACCCGGTTGGCTTCGTCGAAAGCCGCGAGCGCCTCTTCTGATCCTGGGGGGAGCGCCCTCTCGCAACAGTAACGCTCCGCCAAGCGCAGCAGGGCCGCGCGAAGCAGGTAGATGTCGGATCTGCGCTCCGCTTTCTGGGCCTCGTCAGGTGCGTCTGCGGGCACCATTATCGAGTTTTTGAGGTAGATCTCGACTGACCTGCTGTGTGAGTTGTGCGCCCTTGATATTGCGTCCTTGAACGTTTCCAGAGTCAATTGCGTATCTCCCTCACGGTGATAGGCTGAGGTTTCGTATATCATAGATCATGTCTGAAAAATTCCGACGGATGAAGACCAGCTTACAGGCCACCCGCGCAAGGTGCCCCGGATCGGACAGAGGCTGCGCGCCAGCGGGGTGCCGGTGGGCTTCGCTGTGGCCACCCCGATCCCTCCGGCACTGCCCGACCGGTGAATCAGGAGGGACTTCCTCATCCCGCCGATGCAATCCCTGAATCGGCGCGGTCGCGGGCGCTGCGGGCGGCGCGGACATCCCCTGTGTCGGACGAGGCAGGCGAGATCACGCATGCAGCAGGGCCGCCTGCGCCTACCGGGGGCACTGCCGCTTGCGCAGGGCCACCCGTGGGGGCATAGCGGGGCGTGTCGGCGCCGCAGCCATCACCGGGCGGCCCCGGCTGGAGGAATTCGCGCTGGCCCGCCCATCCCGACCGCAGCAGACGACGCTCATCGAGGATCGCGCGCTCAGGCTGCGCGCGGCGTGGCTCTACTACAACCGCGCCCTGACCCAGGTCGAGATCGCGCACCGGCTCGGGATCAGCCGGGTGAGCGTGATGCGCCTGCTCGACGAGGCGCGCCGGCGCGGCGAGGTGCAGATCTGGATCAACCTGCCGCCCGGCGAAACGGCCGAACTCGCCGCCGCACTCGAGGAGCGCTTCGGGCTCGAGCAGGCCATCGTCGTGCCGGGCGAGGGCACGGCCGAAGAGACGGCGCGCGACGTCGGCGCGGCGCTCGGGCGGTATCTGTCGGAACGGATCAGGCCGGGCATGACGGTGGGCGTGGGATGGGGGCGCACGCTCGATGCCTCGCTCGCGGCATTCCGTCCGCCTCGGCTCGAGAGCGTGCGGGTCGTCTCGCTGCTCGGCGGCATCATCGAGGCGCGCGGCCTCAACCCCATCGATTTCGCCTGGCGGCTGGCCGGCGCGCTCGGGGGCGACTGCCTGCTCTTTCCGGCGCCGCTGATCGTCGACAGCGCCGAGACGCGGCGGCGGCTGCTCGAGGATTGCGGGCTCGCGCGCATCGCGGAAGTCGCGCGCGGCATGGACATCGCGGTGGTGAGCTGCGGCGATATCGGCGCAGAGGGCACATCGCTCAGCCAGGGGTTTCTCGATCCGGCGGATTACCTCGGGCTCGTCGCGGCGGGGGCAGTCTGCGACACGATGTGCCACTTCCTCGATGCCAAGGGCCGAAGCGTGGTGCATCCGGTGCAGGAGCGGGTGATGTCGGTCGGGCTCGATGTCGTGGCATCGGCCCGACACGTCGTGCTTGCCTCGGGCGGCAGGCAGCGGGCGTTTGCGATCGGGGCCACCATCGCGCGGGTGGGGTGCAACGCCCTTGTCACCGACGAGGCCGCGGCGCGCGCGCTTCTGGCCTGAGGCCTACCCGAGCGCCTCGGCGATGATGCGGTTGAGCTGCGATGCGGCCTCGATCTGGGGCATGTGGCCCGCGGCTTCGATCAGGGTGTGGAGCGGGGCGTCGGCGGGCGGGGGCACGATGCGGTCCTCGGCGCCCCAGACCAGCGTGCAGCGGGCCGGATCGGGCGGGGGCGGCGGGGCGCCGGGCAGCGCGCGGGCTATCGTGGCAAGGGCCGTCCGGCGGGCGGGATCGGCAAGGCCCGCGAGCAGATGCGCGGCCATCGGGGCAAGCCGCGCCGGGCGGGCAAAGAGGCGCGCGAGCAGCGCCTCGGCGACCGCAGGCTCCGCAACCGCCGCGAGACCCTGCGCGAAGGCCCCGTCGAACCCCGCTCCGAGGCCCGCGGGCGCGATCAGCACCATTGGCCCGAACCGCCCCGGCGCCATCGTCGCAAGATGCAGCACGACCGCGGCCCCGAGCGAATGCGCAACCACCGGCACCCCCTCGGGTAGATCGGCGATGCCCGCGGCAAGGCCCTGTGCCAGTTCGGCCGCCGCCCCATCCCCGACCGCGTTGCCGGCGCTGCCATGGCCGGGCAACTCGGCCGCCCAGACGCTGCGGCGGTTCATCAGCGCATGCGCGTTCGCCGCCCAGCCGAAGCGGTCGGCGCCAAGGCCGTGCACCAGAAGGACGGGCGGCCCCTCGCCGCCCAGCCGGTGCAGCGCGGCGGGCGAGACCGTCATCCGATCTCGGCGAGCGTGGCGCCGACAGCCGCGATCTCGCCCTCGGGCGTGCAGATCCGCAGCCGCCCCGCCGCCGGCGCCTCGAGGTCGAGCGCCATCTTCGTCGTCGTCACCGTCACGACCGGGTCGCCGGCGGCGACCGTCGCACCATCGGCGAAGAGCCATTCGGTGATTTCGGCCTCGGTGATCTCGGTGCCGAGCTGGGGGAGCAGAAGCGGGGTCATGGCGTCTCCGTCAGAGGCCCGAACGGGCGAGGTCGAGGTCATTCCAGTCGCGGTGGCCGCGGCGGTTGGCGCGCCGGTCGGGGAAGAAATCGGCCATCACCGCATCGACGATGTCGTTCGCCTGCGGGAAGAAGGCCGTCTCGAGGTCCGCACCCGGCACGATCCAGTTCGGCGCGCCGATGACGCGGGGTGCGGCGCGCAGGTCTGAAAACCCGTGCCGCGCCACCGTGGCGGCGACGGTCTGGGCAAAGCTGCCGCGCTCATTGGCTTCGGTCACGGCCAGAAAGCGGCCGGTGCGCGCGACGCTCGCCAGAAGCGGCGCATAGTCGAAGGGCACGAGGCTGCGCGCGTCGATCACCTCGGCCTCGATCCCGGCCGCCGCCAGCTCTGCCGCCGCCTGAAGCGCGGGATATAGCGACGGCCCGATCGTGAGGATGGTCAGATCCCCGCCCGGCCGGCGGATCGCGGGCACCCCGAAGGCCAGCGCGTAATCGGCCTCGGGCACGCCACCCTCGGCGAAGACCTCGACGCGGTCATAGAGGCGCTGGCTCTCGAACACCACGACCGGATCCTCCGAGGCCAGCGCGGCCGCCATCAGCCCCTTGGCATCGAAGGGCGTCGCCGGATAGACGACCTTGAGCCCCGGCACATGGGCGATGAGCGCGGTCCAGTCCTGCGAATGCTGGGCGCCGTATTTCGACCCGACCGAGGCGCGCAGCACGACGGGCAGCGCCATCCGCCCGCCCGACATCGCCTGCCACTTGGCCATCTGGTTCAGGATCTCGTCGCCCGCCCGGCCGATGAAATCGGCATACATGAGTTCGACGAGGCTCCGGCCCCCCTCCATCGCGTGGCCGACGGCGGCGGCGACGATCGCGGCCTCG
Source organism: Limisphaerales bacterium (assembly GCA_044356825.1). Lineage (GTDB taxonomy): Bacteria > Pseudomonadota > Alphaproteobacteria > Rhodobacterales > Rhodobacteraceae > JAUREX01. Next base: position 2,306 of record JBIKVM010000021.1, on the reverse strand, counting down.
GAAATCGGCGCGTTGAAGAGGCGGTGGTGGGGGATGATGTCGGAAAGCCCGCGATAGACGCCGAAGGCCCCGCCCCATTCGCGGCACTCCTCGCCCCAGGCGACCAGCGTGTCGTCGTGGCGGAAGCGGTGCAGGATCGCCTCGGTCAGCGCGTCGCGCAGCGTGATCGCGCGCAGGGCCGGCAGTTCGGCGCCGTCGGCGGCCAGCCCCGAGCGCGCCTTGCGCGCAAGGCCGCGCAGCGCGGCCGAGGCGGACGGATCGCCCACCCCCGCCACGGGCGCCACCTGCGCGGGCCGCGCGCGGTGCGAGAACATGAGCCGCCCCACCCCCAGCGGATCGGCCGCCGGGTCGGGCGGGGGCGTGAGCGCGGGATCGGCGGCGGCGCGGGTCACCGCCTCGATTCGCTCGGCAACCTCGGCGGCCATCGCGTCGGTGTCGGCGGGCGTCAGCACCGCCTCGGCCTGAAGGGCGGCGGAAAGGCGTGCGATCGGGTCGAACCCTTCCCAGGCGCGGATCTCCTCGCGCGTGCGGTAGGCGTTGGCGTCCGTCGTCGAATGCCCGCAGAAGCGGTAGCATTCGACATCGAGCAGCGCGGGCCCCTGCCCCGCGACCAGCCGCGCGCGCTGGCGCGCCACGGCATCGGCGACGGCAAGGGGGTTCGTGCCGTCCACCGTCTCGGCGTGGAGCGCGCTGGGCGAGATCCCCGCGCCGATGCGCGCCAGACGCTCCCACCCCATCGTCTCGCCCATGGTCTGGCCGCCCATGGCGTAGAAGTTGTTGGTGAAGAAGAAGAGGACCGGCAACCCCTGCCCGCCGCCGTCCTGCCAGAGCCGCCCGAACTGGCCCATGGCGGCGAAGTTCATCGCCTCCCACACCGGGCCGCAGCCTGTCGCGCCGTCGCCCGCATGGGCGACCGTGATCGCGCCGTCCTTCGCCAGCCGCCGCCGCAGTGCCGCCCCCGCCGCGATCCCCGCCGAGGCGCCGACGATGGCGTTGTTGGGATAGCAGCCGAACGGCGGAAAGAAGGCGTGCATCGATCCGCCCATGCCCCGGTTGAAGCCGTCCGCGCGCATGAAGATCTCGGCAAGGAAGCCATAGAGCAGGAAATCCTCGGCCATCGCGCGGCCAGCCCGCCCGAAGATCCGCCCCACCTTGTCGCGCAGCCGCCCGCCGTCATGGGCGGCGAGGATCGCCTCGATCCCGGTCTCGGGCAGCCGCGCGATGGCGGCGAGGCCCTTGGCCAGAAACTCGCCATGGCTGCGGTGCGAGCCGAAGATGTGGTCGGCCGGGTCGAGCGCGAGCGCCGCGCCCACCGCCGCCCCCTCTTGCCCGATCGAGAGATGCGCAGGCCCCTTGTAGACATGCGCGACCCCGCGATGGCTGCCGGTGGCCTTGAGGGCTGCGAGCATCCCCTCGAACTCGCGGATCACCATCATGTGGCGCAGCACGTCGCGCAAGGCGGCCGCCCCGCGGGCCGCGACCTCCGCGCCCATCGTGCGCGCATAGGCGTGCACCGGCAGGGCGGGCGTCGTGATCGATCCGGACCGCAGTACGAGGGCGGGATCGACCAGAAGTTCCTTGGGCATCGGGCGACTCCGGCGAAGGGTGACCCAGAGATGGTTGATGAGCGAACTTTAGTCAATCACCCAGAACAATTGCTCAGGACTGGGCAGGGCCAAGAGACCCCGACCGGCCCAGGCCCGGTCCGGGCATGCCGGTCGGATCCGCTCAGGCGTCCTTGGGCAGCACGCGCAGGCGCAACTCGCGCAGTTGCTCGTTGGTGGGCTCGGACGGGGCGCCCATCAGCAGGTCCTCGGCGCGCTGGTTCATCGGGAAGAGGATGACCTGCCGGATGTTCGCCTCGTCGGCGAGCAGCATCACGATGCGGTCGATGCCGGCCGCGCAGCCGCCGTGGGGGGGCGCACCGTAGCGAAAGGCCTTGACCATGCCGCCGAATCGCCGCTCGACCTCATCCGCCGGATAGCCCGCGATCTCGAAGGCGCGGAACATGATCTCGGGCGTGTGGTTGCGGATGCCGCCCGAGATCAGCTCATAGCCGTTGCAGGCCAGATCATACTGATAGGCGTGCACTTTCAGCGGATCGCCCGCGAGCGCCGCCATCCCGCCCTGCGGCATCGAGAAGGGGTTGTGGCTGAAATCGATCCGGCCGTCGTCGCCCCTTTCGAACATCGGGAAATCGACGATCCAGGCGAAGCGGAAGCTGTCGGTCTCGCTCAGCCCCAGTTCGCGGCCGATCTCGACGCGCGCCTTGGCGGCGACGGGCTCGAAGGTCTCGGGCCGGCCGG
>JBIKVM010000155.1:0-7025 GCA_044356825.1 Limisphaerales bacterium | reverse complement strand
GCAGCCATCGGGGCGCGGCTGGCTCGGCCTCGTGCCGCGCAAGGCGCATGTGACCGAGGCGATCGCGCGCGCCGCGCTGCTCCCGGCCTGGGCGATGGCGCTCGGGCTGGCGGGGCTCATGATCGGGGCGTGGCTCCTCGAGGGGCGGCTGATCCGCCGCCGGGGCTGAGACGCTCAGCGCCGCGCCGGGGCCGGCCCGCCGGCGGCCGCGCGAAACGCGCCCAGCACGCGCGCCGGATCGTGGCTCGCGGCAAGCGCGAGCAGGCCGAAGCGGACCTGCGCCATCTCGCGGTAATAATCCATGTAGGCGGCATTGAGGCCCGCCCCCGCCAGCGCGCCCAGCACCGGCACGGACTGCGCCGCAAGCTTGGGGCCCATCGCGGCGGCAAGGCGCGGGGCGACCCCCGCCAGCATCGCCTGCACCGCCGGGCCGGTGAAGGTCAGCCGCGCCGCGATGAAGGCGGTATCGACACCATCGTCGCGCGCGAGCGGGCTGCCCGCGCCGAAGACGCGCAAGGTCTCGCGCCGCACGCCCTCGGTCGCGGGGTCGAAGCCGTGGCCGCGCGCCACATCCTGCACCGCCCGCAGGATAAGGGTGATCGTGAGGGGAAGTTCCGCAATCGAGGTCGCAAGGCCCCCCGCCCCGCCCACCGCGCCGCTGAGGCTGGCGATCGCGACCGCGCTGCGCCGGCCCATCGGGCGCAACTCGGGCACGCTGCGGGCAAGGCCGTATCCGGCCTCGAGCGCGGCGCGCGTGCCCTGCATCAGGCGCTGGCGGACGGGTTGCGGCAGCGCCTCGATCTGCCCCTCGAGGCTGCCGCCCAGCGCGTTGAAGATCGCCATCACGCCCCGGTTGGCGCGGCGATAGCGGTCGGCCAGATGGCCGACGGCATCGGCCGGGGGGGCATCGGGCCGATAGGGGGCGGGAAGGGCTGCGGGCGTGGCGACGCTCTCCATCCCCGAAATCTAGGGGCGCGGGGGGGCCCGCGCAATCCCCCGGGGGTCAGGGCAGCGCGCGTTCGACCGCGCCCGCGACGCCATCCCAAGCGCCGCGACGCAGCGCGAGGCCCAGCACCCGCTCGGGGTTCGTGGGCGGCGGCATCCGCACCTCGGGCAGCTTGGCAAAACCGAATCGGCCGTAATAGGGCGCATCCCCCACCAGCATCACCCGCGCCACCCCCATCGCGCGCGCGATCGCGAGGCTCTCGCTCATCAGCAGGCCGCCGAGCCCCTCGCCCTGCCGGGTCGGGTGGACGGCGACGGGGCCGAGGAGCAGCGCCTCCTGCCCGCCCACGCGCACGGGCCAATAGCGGATCGCGCCGACGAGGATCCCCTCGCGGTCGCGCAGCGTCAGGCAGAGAGGCCCGACCGGCGCAACGCCATCGCGCAGCCGATAGGAAGAGAGCGCCTCGCGCCCCGGGGCAAAGCAGAGGTCATAGAGCGCCTCGACCTCCCACCAATCCCCCGGCGTCTCTTCGGCGAGCGTCAGCATCGGCCACCTGCGGCTGCATCTTTCGCGTGGCCTAACATGGGGCTAGGCAGGGTTCAAACGTCCCGCTACGCCCTGTCCACCCGAGCCCCGGAGGTGCCATGTTCTACGAACCCGCGCGCGGCCACGGTTTGCCGCACGACCCGCTGAACGCCATCGTCGCGCCGCGCCCGATCGGCTGGATCTCGACCCGCGGGCGGCTGGGCGACAACCTCGCGCCCTATTCCTTCTTCAACGCGGTCGCCTACACCCCGCCGCAGGTCATGTTCGCCACCACCTCGGGCAAGGCCGACCGGCCGCGCGGCAAGGATACCGCCGCCCAGGCCGAGGAGAGCGGTGTCTTCTGCGTCAACCTCGTGGGTTGGGATGCGCGGGCGGCGATGAACGCGACCTCGGCCGCGCTGCCCGCGGGGGCCGACGAATTCGCCCATGCCGGCATCGCCAAGGCCGCCTGCACCACCATCGACTGCCCGCGCGTCGCGGATGCGCCCGCCGCGCTCGAATGCCGGGTGAGCGGGATCGTGGCGCTGAAGGGGCAGGGCAACCTTCTGATCCTCGGCGAGGTGGCGGGGATCCACCTGCGCGACGATTGCCTGCACGGGGGGCGGTTCGACGTGCTGCGCGCGGGGCTGATCGGACGGCTCGGCTATCGCGACTATGTCCGGGTGGCCGAGGTCTTCGCGATGCCCCGGCCGGGCGAGGGCTGAACCCCTCAGCCCGCCTCGGCCGGATAGAAGCGCGCGCCGCGCACGGCCATGTCGCGCAACTCGGGCGGCGGGGCGAAGCGCGCGCCGTGGCGGGCGGCGAGCCCCTCGCAGGTCGCGACCACCGCGCCCGCGCCCTGCATGTCGATCCAGGAAAACGGCCCCCCCGACCAGGGCGCGAAGCCCCAGCCGAGGATCGCGCCCACGTCGCCCTCGCGGATGTCGGTCAAGACCCCCGCCGCATGGGCCCGCACCGCCTCGAGCGTCTGGATCATCAAAAGCCGCGCCTGCACCTCGGCCACGTCGGGCTGCTGCGCGGCATGGGGCCAGATCCCGGCCAGACCGGGCCAGAGCCCCTCGCGCGCGCCCCCCTCGCCATAGGCATAGAACCCCGCCCCCGCCTTGCGCCCGAGCCGGCCGCGATCGGCGAGCGCCATCAGCACCGCGTCGACCGCCTCGTCGGGATAATCCGCCCCCATCGCGGCCCTGGTCGCCCGCGCGATCTTCACGCCGAGGTCGATCGAGGTCTCGTCGACGAGCTGGAGCGGCCCGACCGGCATCCCCGCAAGCCGCGCGGCATTCTCGATCAGCGCGGGCGCCACCCCCTCGCCCACCATGCGCAGGCCTTCGTTAATGTAGGGGATGATGCAGCGGTTGGCGTAGAAGAAGCGCGCGTCGTTGACGACGATCGGCGTCTTGCGCAGCTGCCGCACGAAGTCGAGCGCCTTGGCGACCGCCCGGTCGCCCGTCCTTTCGCCCCGGATGATCTCGACGAGGTTCATCCGGTCGACCGGCGAGAAGAAGTGGATGCCGATGAACTGCTCCGGCCGGGCCGAGGCGCGCGCGAGCCCCGAGATCGGCAGCGTCGAGGTGTTCGAGGCGAAGATCGCCCCGGGCCCCGCCGCGGCCTCGGCCTGCGCGGTGACGCCTGCCTTGACCTTCGGATCCTCGAACACCGCCTCGACGATCAGATCGACCCCTGCGAGGGCGGCGTAATCGGCCGTGGGCAGGATGCGCCCGAGCGCCTCCTCGGCGCGCGCGGGCGCCATGGCGCCGCGCTTGGCGGCCTTGGCGAAGGCAGCCGCCACCGTGGCCTTGCCGCGCTCGGCCGCGGCCGCGTCGGCATCGATCAGCACGACCTCGATCCCCGCCGCCGCCGCGACCTGCGCGATCCCCGCACCCATCATCCCCGCCCCGAGCACGCCGAGCCGCCGCACCGTCTGGTCCGCCACCCCCTCGGGCCGCCGCGCGCCCTTCTCGAGCGCCTGCTTGCTGATGAAGAGCGTGCGGATCATCGCCGCCGAAGAGGGGTGCATCAGCACCTGCGTGAACCAGCGCGCCTCGATCCGCAGCGCCGTGTCGAAGGGCACGAGCGCGCCCTCGTAGACGGCCGAGAGCAGCGCCTTGGCGGCCGGATAGACGCCCTGCGTGCGCCCGAGCACCATCGCCGAAGCGCCGAGAAAGGTCATGAACCCCTCGGGCGTATAGGGCGCCCCCCCCGGCATCTTCCAGCCGCGCTGCTCCCACGGCTTCACGAGGTCGGCGTCCCTGGCGGCAAGGATCCATTCCCTGGCCCGCGCGATCAGCGCCTCGGGGGCCACCACCTCGTCGATAAGGCCCGCGGCCTGCGCCTTGTCGGGCGCGAGCGTGCGCCCCTCGAGCAGATAGGGCGCCGCCGCCATCGCCCCGAGCCTGCGCACGAGCCGCGTCGTCCCCCCCGCGCCGGGAAAGATCCCGACGAGGATCTCGGGCAGGCCGATGCGCGCCTTTGGGTTCGCCGCCGCGAAGATGCGGTGGCAGGCGAGCGGGATCTCGTAGCCGATGCCGAGCGCCGTCCCGGGCAGCGCCGCGACGATGGGCTTGCCCCCCTTCTTCGTCTTCGGATCCATCCCCGCGAGCTCGATCCTCCGCAGCACCCCGTGCATGCGCATGATCCCCTCGAAAAGGCCCCGCGCCGGCTCCGCCCCCGCCTCGGCCTTCATCCGCGCGATCACGTTGAGGTCCATCCCCCCCGCGAAATCGGGCTTGCCCGAGGTGATGACGACACCCCGCACCGACGCCTCCGTCAGCGCCGCCTCGATCAGCGCCGCGAGCTCGGCCAGCCCCTCGAGCGAGAGGACGTTCATCGACCGGCCGGGCACATCCCAGACGATGGTGACGATGCCCTCCGCGTCGGTCGTGGCGGTGAAGTCGGTCATCTCGTGCCTCCCCCCGATGCCGCCGCGCGCGGCCCGGTCCAGTCGCTGCCGTCATGATGGGTGACGCGGCGCGCCCCATCCGGCCCGAAGTGGATCTTCATGTCGACATCGGCACAGGTCACGCATTCATCGGCGGACGTGCTGCCGACAACAGGAAAACGCGCGATCCCGGCCCCGCGGTTGACGAAGCGGTGCCCGTTCGCCACGCCCGCCCCCCACGCCGCGCAGCCGCCCGGCCCCATCGCCACCTCGCCCCCCTCCTCGACGCGCACGAGCGCGCCCTCGAGCACGATCGCGAACTCGTCCTCGCGCAGGTGCCAGTGGCGCAGCGAGGCGACCGCCCCGGGCGCGCGCGTCACGATGTCGACCCCGAACTGGCTGAGCCCCGCCATCTCGCCGGGCCGCCGGCTCGACCGCCCCGCCATCATCGCGGCATAGGGCTCGGGATAGATCGGCCCCGTGCGCTCGGGCGCGTCCTCGATCACGAGCTTCGGCATCACACCCTCTCGATGATGGTGGCGACCCCCATCCCCGACCCGATGCAGAGCGTCGCGAGCCCGGTGCCGAGCCCCCGCCGCTCGAGTTCGTCAAGAAGTGTCCCGAGGATGATCGCCCCCGTCGCCCCGAGCGGATGGCCCATCGCGATCGCACCGCCGTTGACGTTGACGCGCGCCGGATCCACCCCGAAGGCCTGCATGAAGCGCAGGACCACCGCCGCGAAGGCCTCGTTCACCTCGAAGAGGTCGATGTCCCCGATCCCCATCCCGGCGGCGGCGAGCACCCGCTCGGTCGCGGGCACCGGACCCGTGAGCATGATCGTGGGGTCCGTCCCGACCTTGGCATAGGCACGGATCCGCGCCCGCGGCCTCAGCCCGTGGCGCTGCCCGAAGGCCGCGCTGCCCAGGAGCACCGCCGCCGCCCCGTCGACGATCCCCGAGGAATTGCCGGCATGGTGGACATGCGCGATCCGCTCGAGATGCGGATAGCGCATGAGCGCCACCCTGTCGAAGCCCGGCATCCCCTCGCCGATGTCGCGGAAGGAGGGCGGAAGCGCGGCCAGCATCTCGAGCGTGGTCCCCGGGCGCGGATGCTCGTCGCGATCGAGGATCACGAGGCCGTTCACGTCGCGCACCGGCACGACCGCGCGCGCGAACCGCCCCTCGGCCCATGCCCGCGCCGCCCGCGCCTGGCTCTCCACCGCGAGCGCATCGGCGTCGGCGCGCGAGAAACCGAACTCGGTCGCGATGATGTCGGCCGCGATCCCCTGCGGCACGAAATGGTTGGCCATCGCCACGGCGGGATCGACCGCGATCGCCCCCCCGTCGCTGCCCATCGCGACCCGGCTCATCATCTCGACGCCGCCCGCGATGTAGCCCTCGCCTGCCCCGCCCCGGATCTGCCCCGCGGCCAGGTTCACCGCCTCGAGCCCCGAGGCACAGAAGCGGTTGATCGATAGCCCCGGCACCGCCTCGCCGAGCCCCGAGGCGAGCACCGCGCTGCGCGCAAGACAGGCCCCCTGCTCGCCCACCTGCGTGACATTGCCCCAGATCACGTCCTCGACCGCCCCCGCGCCGAGCCCGGAGCGCGCAGCAATCGCGTTGAGCATCAGCGCCGACAGGCGCACCGCGCTCACCTCGTGCAGACCGCCATCGGGCCGACTGCGGCCGCGCGGACTGCGACAAGCATCGAAGATCAGGGCTTCAGTCATGGGCCTCTCCCGACTGTGGTGGAGCGACGACAGCGGGGGGCTTCGCGCCCCCCGCACCCCCCGCGGGGTACTTTTGCCAAGATGAGAGGGATTGGTAAGACTTTCTTAACCCTCGTCGAGGAAGATCAAGACCGCGGTACAGGCTGGGGAGCCGATGACCGCCCAAGGTGAGGAGGCCACCCCGGTTCGGAGTGCGACAGTCACGAGTGCCCGCAAGGGTCACGGGCCGGGGTGTGCTGCCTGTCTCATCTTGGGGGAAATACCCCACGGGGGTGCGGGGGTGTGAAACCCCCGCCCTGCCGCACTCAAGGCTCTGCGGGCCGCGCATCTTCAGAGCGCAACCGGAGCAAGCAGACGGTTTCCGCCGAGGTGGGCCTTGATCCGGTAGAGATAGAGCGCGGTCGCAGGAAGGTGGGATGCCATGACGTGGCGAGCGAGCGCGATTCGCGTCTTGAGAAAGGCCTGACCTTCGGGCGGCGCATCGGTGGCTGGGGCGCCAGAGGCGGCGAGCGCGATCCGGGTCGACATGTAACCCAGGAGGAGTTCGCCGAACAGGGCCAGAACGTCGCTTGCCGCGGCAAGGACTGCTCCGGGATCCGTCGCAGCGGCAAGGGCGAGGAGCTCGGCCGCAGTGTGGGCGTCGGCGAGGGCGGCGCCAAGCGGTTCGGCGAATCCCTGGGCTAGCGCGGGATCGCGGCCTGCCTCTCGGGCCGCAGCGCCGATCGCGGCAAAGAGGGCCATCGTCGGCCGGCCGCCGTCGGCGCCGAGCTTGCGGGCGACGAGGTCGATGGCCTGGATGCCATTCGCGCCCTCGTAGATCATGGCGATGCGGGCATCACGGACGAACTGGGCCACGCCCGTGTCCTCGACGTAGCCGTGGCCGCCAAAAATCTGCTGGGCGGCGACGGTCATATCGAAGCCGCGTG
>JBIKVM010000154.1:0-7039 GCA_044356825.1 Limisphaerales bacterium | reverse complement strand
CACGTGGGCGAGGTCGTCGCGGCCCAGATACGACACGGCGAGTTCGCGGAAGATGTAGTCGAGGATCGAGGTCGCGTTCTTGATCGAGTCGTTGCCCTGCACCATGCCCGCGGGCTCAAACCGGGTGAAGGTGAAGGCCTCGACGAACTCCTCGAGCGGCACGCCGTATTGCAGCCCGACCGAGACGGCGATGGCGAAGTTGTTCATCATGGCGCGGAAGCCCGCGCCTTCCTTGTGCATGTCGATGAAGATCTCGCCCAGCCGCCCGTCGCCGTATTCGCCGGTCCGCAGATAGACCTTGTGGCCGCCGACGATCGCCTTCTGGGTATAGCCCTTGCGCCGCTCGGGCAGGCGTTCGCGCGCGCGCACCATCTCGCGCACGATCACCTTCTCGACGATCTTCTCGGCGAGCACGACCGCCTTTTCCTGCGCGCTGCCCGAGGCGAGGATCTCTTCGGCCTCGGCGTCATCCTCGACAAGCGAGGCCGCGAGCGGCTGGCTCAGCTTCGAGCCGTCGCGATAGAGCGCGTTCGCCTTGATCCCGAGGCTCCAGGAGAGTTCGTAGGCCGCGAGCGTGTCGGCGATCGTGGCCGAATTGGGCATGTTGATCGTCTTCGAGATCGCGCCCGAGATGAAGGGCTGCGCCGCCGCCATCATGCGGATGTGGCTTTCGACCGAGAGATAGCGCGTGCCCTTCTTGCCGCAGGGGTTGGCGCAATCGAAGACGGCATAATGCTCGGGCCGCAGGAACGGCGCGCCCTCGAGCGTCATCGTCCCGCAGACATGGTCGTTCGCGGCATCGACCTGCGCCTTGGTGAAGCCCAGATGGCGCAGCATGTCGAAGGACGGATCGGCGAGCTTCTCGGCCGGGATGCCGAGCGTGCCCTTGCAGAAATCCTCGCCCAGCGTCCACTGGTTGAAGACGAAGCGGATGTCGAAGGCCGAGGGGAGCGCGGCCTCGATCCGCTCGATCTCGGCGGGGCCGAAACCGTGGCCGATCAGCGCGGTGTGGTTGATGCCCGGCGCGTTGCCGAGGCTGCCGTGCCCGACCGCATGGGCCACGATCTCGCCGACCTGCGCGGGCGCATAGCCGAGTTTCTCGAGCGCCGCCGGCACCGACTGGTTGATGATCTTGAAATAGCCCCCGCCCGCGAGCTTCTTGAACTTCACGAGCGCGAAGTCGGGCTCGATCCCGGTCGTGTCGCAATCCATGACAAGGCCGATCGTCCCCGTGGGCGCGATCACGGTCGCCTGCGCGTTGCGATAGCCATGCGCCTCACCAAGCGCCAGCGCCTCGTCCCACGCCGTGCGGGCAAGGGCGATAAGCGAGGGGTCGGGGCAGTTCGCGGCGTCGAGCGCGACGGGCGCCACGTTCACCGCCTCATAGCCCGTCGTGGCGCCATGGGCGGCGCGGCGGTGGTTGCGGATGACGCGCAGCATGTGCTCGCGGTTCTTGGCATAACCCGGGAAGGGGCCAAGCTCGGCCGCCATCTCGGCCGAGGTCGCGTAGGACACGCCCGTCATGATCGCGCTCAGCGCGCCGCGGAGCGCGCGGCCCGCGTCGGAATCATAGCTGAGGCCCATGTTCATCAGAAGGCCGCCGATGTTGGCATAACCAAGCCCGAGCGTGCGGAAGTCGTAGGAGCGCTGCGCGATCTCCTTCGAGGGGAACTGCGCCATGAGCACGCTGATCTCGAGCGTGACGGTCCAGAGGCGGGTCGCGTGGACATAGCCTTCCGCGTCGAAGCGCCCGCCGGCGAAGAACGTCAGCAGGTTCATCGAGGCGAGGTTGCAGGCGGTGTCATCGAGGAACATGTATTCCGAGCAGGGGTTCGAGCCCCGGATCGGGCCGTCGGCCGGGCAGGTGTGCCAGGCGTTGACGGTGTCGTGGAACTGGATGCCGGGGTCGGCGCAGGCCCATGCCGCGTGGCCGACCTGATCCCACAGCTCGCGCGCCTTCAGCGTCTTGGCGACCTTGCCGTCGGTGCGCCGCAGGAGCGCCCAGTCGCCATCCTCGCGCACCGCGCGCAGGAAGGCATCCGTGACGCGCACCGAGTTGTTCGAGTTCTGCCCCGAGACCGAGATATAGGCCTCGCTGTCCCAGTCGGTGTCGTAGGTCGGGAACTCGATGCTGTCATAGCCCTGGCGGGCGTATTGCAGCACGCGGTTGACGTAGGTTTCCGGGATCATCGCCTTCTTGGCCGCGCGGATCGCGGCCTTCAGCGCGTCGTTGCGGGCGGGGTCGGTGGCATCCGCGATGGTGCCGTCCCAGCCCCGGATCGCGGCGAAGATGTCGTTCAGCCGCGCCTCATGCGCCTTCGATCCGGCAACGAGGCTCGCGACCTTCTGCTCTTCGATCACCTTCCAGTTGATGAACGCCTCGATGTCGGGGTGGTCCATGTCGCAGATGACCATCTTGGCCGCGCGCCGCGTGGTCCCGCCCGACTTGATCGCGCCCGCCGCGCGGTCGCCGATCTTGAGGAACCCCATCAGCCCCGAAGACCGCCCCCCGCCCGAGAGCTTCTCGCCCTCGCCGCGCAGCGACGAGAAATTGGTGCCGGTGCCCGAGCCATACTTGAACAGCCGCGCCTCGCGCACCCACAGGTCCATGATCCCGCCCTCGTTCACGAGGTCATCCGAGACCGACTGGATGAAGCAGGCGTGCGGCTGCGGGTGTTCATAGGCCGATTCGGACTTCACGAGCTTGCCCGTCCGGTGGTCGACGTAGAAATGCCCCTGGCTCGGGCCGTCGATGCCATAGGCCCAGTGCAGGCCGGTATTGAACCACTGCGGGCTGTTCGGCGCCGCCATCTGGCGGGCGAGCATCGCGCGCATCTCGTCGTAATAGGCGCGCGCATCGGCTTCGGCGGTGAAATAGCCGCCCTTCCAGCCCCAATAGGCCCAGGCACCCGCCAGCCGGTCAAAGACCTGGCGCGCCGAGGTCTCGCCCACGAAGCGCGCGCCCTCGGGCAGCGCGGCGAGCGCCGCCTCATCGGCGACCGAGCGCCAGAGGAATTCGGGCACGCCCTTTTCGCGCACGCGCTTCAGCCGCGCCGGAACGCCCGCCTTGCGGAAGTATTTCTGCGCCAGCACGTCCGAGGCGACCTGGCTCCAGCTTTCGGGAACCTCGACGCTGTCGTTGCGGAACACGATACTGCCATCGGGGTTCCGGATCTCGGATACCGTGGTGGTGAAGGCGATACCGCCATAGGCACCACCGGTTTCGGTGGTGAACTTCCGCTCGATCTTCATGCCCCTACTCCGTTTTTGACGCCGGCTTTGCACCGGTCGTGCGGGTCAGACACCCGACTGCATCAGCGACGGCGAACACCCGTCACATCGCCTGCCAAAAGGCAGGTGATGGTCGTCCGAGCGGACGATGGCGAGGTATTCGATCGGCGCGTCACCCACTAGATTTGGTGGGTCATCGGGCACAAGGCGCAAATTGTCGTAAATCTCTGAGTCTGGCAACTGCGAATCTTGCGGCGGGGGAGATTTTTTTCATCGCCCCCGCCGCCCGCTGCCCGTCGCCCCTCGGGAGGCTCAGCCCGACTTCGCCCAATCCCAGGGCACAGTGTGGCTGCCCAGCACCGCACGAACTGCCGCCTCGTCAACCGCGCCCGTGCGCCGCAGTTGCGCGACAAGGCCGCGCTTGGGATCCTCGATCACGGCCGCAACCTCGACGGCAACGCCCGCTGCCGCGAGGTCCGAGTTGTAGACCCGCGCGATCGCGCGCTTGCGCAGGTCGGGCTTGAAGATCTTGCCGACGGCGGTCTTGGGCAATTCCGGCAGGATCTCGATGTGCTTGGGGATGGCGGCGCGCTCGGGGATGCGCGCGGTCGCCTCGGCGAGGATCGATTCGGCGCTCGCCTCCGCCCCCTTCACGAGCTCGACATAGGCGCAGGGCAGCTCGCCCGCCATCGCGTCGGGCTGGCCGATCGCGCCCGCGAACGCGACCGCCGGGTTGGCGAGCAGCGCCTCCTCGATGATCGCGGGGTCGATGTTGTGGCCGGCGCGGATGATGATGTCCTTGGCCCGCCCGGTGATCCAGAGGTAACCATCCGCATCGAGCCGCCCGAGGTCGCCCGTCCGCAGAAAGCGCCCCTCGGCATAGAGGTCGCGGTTCTTCTCGGCCTGGGTATAGGTCGCGCCCGTCACGACGCCGGGGTTGGCGATGCAGATCTCGCCCACCTCGTCGGTGGCGCAGGGGCGCATGCCGCCCGCCCCGTCGGGGGTCAGGATGCGCACCTCGGTATGCGGCAGCGGGATCCCGACCGAACCCACCTTCTTCAGCCCCTCGATCGGGTTGCACGACACGAGGCAGGTCACCTCGGTCAGGCCGTAGCCCTCGGAAATCTGCACGCCCGTGGCCTTCTCGAAGCGGGTATAGAGCTCAACCGGCAGCGGCGCCGACCCCGACAGCGCGGTCTTGAGGCTCGAGACATCGGCGTTCACGGGCCGCTGCATCAGCGCCGCGATGGCCGTCGGCACGGTGATGAGGAAGGTCACGCGCCAGCGTTCGATCAGCTTCCAGAAATTGTCGAACACCCCCTCGCCGCGATAGCCCTGCGGGGTGGGGAAGATCACATGCGCCCCCGAGGCGATCGCCGACATCATGATCGGATAGGCCGCGAAGACATGAAAGAGCGGCAGCGGGCACATCAGCACGTCATCGGCCGAGAAGATCAGCCGCCCGCCGAGCCAGCCGTTGTAGATCATGCCCGAATACCGGTGCTGCGCGATCTTGGGCATCCCGGTGGTGCCGCCGGTGTGGAAATAGGCCGCGACGCGGTCGCCCGCGCTGTCGGCGAAGTCGAGACCCGCCGCGCGCTGGCGGGCGCATTCGGCGTTGAAGTCGAGCACGCGCGCGTGGTGGCTGACCGGGTTCTTGGGCCGCACGAGCGGCACGATCCAGGATTTCGGCGGCGAGAGGTGGCGGTTGAGATCGACCTCGAGCACCGTCTTGACGTCGGGGGCGTGGCGGACGGCCTCGGCCACCTTCTGCGCGACCACGGTCTTGGGAAAGGCGCGCAGCGTCACCACTACCTTGGCGCGCGTCTGGCGCAGGATGGCCGAGATCTGGTCGGGTTCGAGCAGCGGGTTGATCGGGTTCACGATCCCCGCGACCATGCCGCCCAGAAGGGCCACGACCGTCTCGGTGCAGTTCGGGAGCACATAGGCGACCGTGTCGCCCTCGCCGACGCCGAGGCTGCGAAAGAGGTTCGCCGCCTGATGGACGCGCCCGAGCAGGTCGGCCCAGCTCAGCGTCTCGGCCTTGTCGGTCGGCCCCGACAGAAGCTGGAACGACACCGCCGGCCGCGCCCCGTGCCGCGCTGCGGTCTGGGCCAGAAACGCATGGAGCGTGCGCGGCATCACCCGGTCAGCCCATGCGGACTCGGCCTCGATGGCGTCGCGATCGGCGACGCCGGCAAAACGCGTGGTCATCTTCCCCCCTGTCTGGCCTTTGGCGGCCACTCTCTGAGAGAGATTCATGGGGTGCTTCGTCGCCCCGGGCAAGCCCTGCGGGCGCCTGCGTCAGCCTGACGCGGCCTCGGACCCGTCGGTGAACTGGAGCCGCGCGAGGCGGGCATAGAGCCCGCCCTCGGCCACGAGGCTGTCGTGCGTGCCCTGCGCCACGATCCGCCCGCGGTCGAGCACCACGATCCGGTCGGCGCGCTTTACCGTCGCGAGCCGGTGCGCCACGACGATGGTCGTGCGGCCCTCCGCCAGCCGCTCGACCGCCGCCTGCACCGCGCGCTCGCTCTCGGCATCGAGGGCCGAGGTCGCCTCGTCGAGCAGCAGCACCGGCGCATCGCGCAGGATCGCGCGCGCGATCGCGACCCGCTGGCGCTGCCCGCCCGACAGCAGCATCCCCCGCTCTCCCAGAACGGTCGCATAGCCCTCGGGCAGGCGGGCGATGAAGTCGTGCGCGGCGGCGGCACGCGCGGCGGCCTCGACCTCGGCATCCGTCGCATCGGGCCGGCCGAAGCGGATGTTCTCGCGCGCCGAGGTCGAGAAGATCACCGGATCCTGCGGCACGAGCGCCATGGCGCCCCGGAAATCGGCCCGCGCCATGTCGCGCAGGTCGATCCCGTCAAGCGTGATGCGCCCCGCCTCGGGGTCGTAGAAGCGCAGGATCAGTTGCAGGATCGTCGTCTTGCCCGCCCCCGAGGGGCCCACCAGCGCCACCGTCTCGCCGGGGCGGATGTGCAGGCCGATCCCGCTCAGCACCGCCGCGCCGGGGCGCGTCGGATAGGCGAACCCCACATCCTCAAAGGCGATCTCGCCCCGCAGCGGGCGCGGCAGGGCAACCGGATGGTCGGGGTCGCGGACGGTGTCGGTCGTGCCCAGAAGCTCGACCAGCCGCTCGGTCGCGCCCGCCGCGCGCTGCAACTCGCCCCACACCTCCGAGAGCGCGCCGACGGCGGCGGCGACCATGATCGCATAGATCACGAACTGCACGAGCTCTCCGGGCGTCATGACGCCCGCGCGCACGTCATGCGCGCCCACCCACATCACCCCGACGATGCCCGCGAAGACAAGGAAGATCACGATCACCGTCATCGCCGCCCGCGTCGCGATGCGCCGGCGCGCGGCGTCGAAGCTGGCCTCGGTGATGCGCGCGAACTCGGCCCGGCTGGCACCTTCATGCGTGAAGGCCTGCACCGTCTGCACCGCGCCAAGCGCCTCGGCCGCGTTGCCCGACGAGGCCGCGATCCAGTCCTGCGTCTGCCGCGAGAGGCCCCGCAGCCGGCGGCCGAGCACGATGATCGGCACGATCACCCCCGGCACCACCAGGAGCACGAGCCCCGTGAGCTTGGCCGAACTGACCGCCAGCAGCACGAGCCCGCCCGCGAGGATCAGGATGTTGCGCAACGCCACCGAAACGGATGTCGCGATGACGGCGAGCACCAGCGTCGTGTCGGTGGTGAGGCGGCTCAGCACCTCGCCCGTCATCATCCGCTCGTAGAAGGCAGGCGACAGGCCGAGGATGCGGTCGAAGAGCGCGCGGCGGATGTCGGCCACCACCCGCTCGCCC
>JBIKVM010000153.1:0-7075 GCA_044356825.1 Limisphaerales bacterium | reverse complement strand
AGGTCGGCATCGCCGGATCGGCGCGGATCGGCGACCGGGTGGTGATGGCCGGGCAATGCGGCGTCAACGACAACATCTTCGTGGGCGACGACGTGATCGCGGGCGGGGCCACCAAGATCTTCACCAATGTTCCGGCGGGGCGGGTGATCCTCGGTAATCCGGCGGTGAAGATGGAAACGCAGATCGAGATCAACAAGGCTTTGCGCCGCCTGCCGCGGCTGGCGGCGGCGGTGGCGGCGCTTCAGAAAGCTGTTTCAAAGAGCGGATAGGACCGTTACATCAGCGCCGCATTTCACAACGGGGAATCCATGACGACCATCGTGCGTGACCGTGTGCTTGCCATCATCGCCGAGCAGGCCATGCTCGACGTCGCAGACCTGCGCGAAGAGATGACCTTGCAGGACCTCGGCCTCGACAGCCTCGGCCTCGTCGAGGCGATCTTCGCCATCGAAGAGGCGTTCGACGTCTCGGTGCCCTTCAACGCCAACGACCCGACGGCGGGGGATTTCGACATCTCGTCGGTCGGCGCGATGCTCGCGGCGGTCGAGGCCCTCGTGGCCGCGCGCGGCTGATGCGGCGCGTCGTCATCACCGGGGCGGGCACCATCAACGCGCTTGCCCATGACGTGGCGGGCACGTTCGAAGCCCTGCGCGAGGGGCGGCTCGGGATCGGGCCGCTGGAGCTGCGCGACAAGGAGCGGCTCGGCGTCCAGATCGGGGCGCAGGTCCACGACTGGGACGCCGAGCGGCACTTCAACCGCCAGCAGATCGCGCTCTATGACAAGTTCACCCAGTTCACCATGCTGGCCGCCCGCGAGGCGATCAACCAGGCGGGGCTCAGCTTCGGCGATGCGCTCTCGCTCGCCTCGGGCGTGGTGCTCGGCACGGCGGGCGGGGGGGTGAACACCTGGGACGAGAATTACCGGGCGGTCTATGAGGAGGGCAAGAACCGCGTCCACCCCTTCGTCGTGCCGAAACTCATGAACAACGCCGCCGCGAGCCATGTCAGCATGGAATGGAACCTGCGCGGCCCGACCTTTACCGTCGCCACCGCCTGCGCGAGTTCCAACCACGCCATGGGGCTGGCCTTTCAGATGGTGCGCTCGGGCGCGGCCGAGGTGATGATCACGGGCGGGTCGGAATCGATGCTGTGCTTTGGCGGGATCAAGGCCTGGGAGGGCCTGCGCGTCATGAGCCGCGACGCCTGCCGCCCTTTCTCGGCCAATCGCAACGGCATGGTGCAGGGCGAGGGGGCGGGCATCTTCGTCTTCGAAAGCTACGACCACGCCCGCGCGCGGGGTGCCGAGATCCTGGCCGAGGTCGCGGGCTTTGCCATGACATCGGATGCGGGCGACATCGTTATGCCCTCGGCGCAAGGCGCCGAGCGGGCGATGACCGGGGCGATGCGCGATGCGCGCCTCGATCCGGGCGATGTGGGCTACATCAACGCCCACGGCACCGGCACCGCCGCCAACGACAAGACCGAATGCGCCGCCGTCGCCCATGCCTTCGGGCACCATGCCGACCGGCTGATGATCTCCTCGACGAAATCGATGCACGGGCACCTGATCGGCGGCACCGGCGCGGTCGAGCTGCTCGCCTGCATCATGGCGCTGCGCGAGGGGATCATCGCGCCGACCATCGGCTATGAGGAGCCCGACCCCGAATGCGCGCTCGACGTCGTGCCGAACGTGGCGCGCGAGGCCCGCGTCGATGCCGTCCTCTCGAACGCCTTCGCCTTCGGCGGCCTCAACGCCGTGATCGCGCTGCGGCGGGTCTGAGGGCGCTACCCGCCCGCCTGCCGGATCAGCGCGCCGATGGCCTCGGCCATCTCGGCGACCTTGGCGGGGTTGCCGCGCCCCTCGACATTGAGGCGCAAGAGCGGCTCGGTGTTCGAGGCCCGCAGGTTGAAGCGCCAGTCCGCGAAGGCAAGGCCGAGGCCGTCAAGCTCGTCGATCGCCTGCGCCTTCGGCGCCCATTCGGCCCGCACTGCCGCCAGTGCCGCGCCCGCGTCGCGCAGGCGAAAGTTGATCTCGCCCGATGAGGGGAAGCGCGCGCGCCGCTCGGCCAGAACCTCGGCCAGCCCCTCGCCGCGCCGGCCGATCAGGGCCGCGACCATGAGCCAGGGGATCATCCCCGAATCGCAGGCGAAGAAGTCGCGGAAATAGTGGTGCGCCGACATCTCGCCGCCATAGACCGCGCACGTCTCGCGCAGCGCGGCCTTGAGATAGGCATGCCCCGTGCGCGCAGCGACGGCGCGCCCCCCGGCGCGGGCCACGATATCCTGGGTGTTCCACACGACGCGGGGGTCGTGGACGATGGTGGCGCCCGCCTCGCGGGCAAGGAAGGCCTCGGCCAGAAGGCCCACGACATATTCGCCCGGCACGAAGCTTCCCGCCGCATCGAAGAGAAAGCAGCGGTCGAAATCGCCATCCCACGCGACCCCAAGATCGGCACCCGCCGCGCGCACCGCATCGGCCGTCAGCGGCTGGTTCTCGGGCAGGAGGGGGTTCGGGATTCCGTTCGGAAAGCGCGCGTCGGGGTCGTGGTGGTGGCGCACGAAGGTCAACGGCGCGCCCCGCGCCGCCAGCCCCTCGGCCAGCGCATCGAAGGTCGGGCCCGCCGCGCCGTTCCCGGCGTTGACGAGCACCCGCAGCGCCGGCAGCGCCGCCGGATCGACGAAGGAGAGGACGCGCGCGACATATTCGGCCCGGACCGCGCCCGCATCGACCCGCCGCCCGCCCGTGCGCGCGGGGCCGAAGGCGCCCGCCTCGGCCCGGCGGCGGATCGCGGCAAGGCCCGTCTCGGGTCCGATCGGGGCGGCGCCGCGCCCGACCATCTTCATCCCGTTGTAGTCGATGGGGTTGTGCGAGGCGGTGATGCAGACGCCCCCCGCGGCACCCGTGTGGCCGGTCGCGAAATAGACCTCTTCGGTGCCGCAGAGGCCAAGGTCCGCGACCTCGGCCCCCTCATCCATCAGCCCCTGCGCCACCGCATCTGCGAGCGCCTCCGAGGTCGGGCGGATGTCGCGGCCGAGCACGACGTGCCGGGCGCCGAGTTCGGCGGCAAAGGACCGGCCGATGCGATAGGCGATCTCCTCGTCGAGCTCCTCGCCCAACCTGCCGCGAATGTCATAAGCCTTGAAACAGCTGAGCGGTCGCATGGATGCCCCGGACTGAAATTCTCCCCCGATCCGCTATCCTGCCTGCGCGGCGGGCGAAAGGGGGGTCACGCGGCGCCCGCCGACATAGACGGCGCGGATGGCGCGATCGTCGCCCATCATGATGGTCGGAAAGAGCGCCTCCCAGATCGTGCCGGCACGGGCGGCGGCCTGCGCGATGGCGGGGGTCGAGGCCAGATCGACCACGACAATGTCGGCCTCGAAGCCCGGCGCGAGCGACCCGATCCGCGCCCCGAGGCCAAGCGCCGCGGCCGAGCCCGCGGTCGCGCGCCACCACAGCTCGGCCGGGTGCACCGCATGGCCGCGCAGCTGTGCGATCTCGTAGGCCGCGGCCATGGTCCGCAGCATCGAAAACGACGACCCCCCGCCCGTGTCGGTTGCAAGCCCGATGCGGATGCCGCGTTCGGCAAGCCCGCGCAGATCGAAAAGGCCCGAACCGATGAAGGCGTTCGAGGTCGGGCAATGCGCGATCGCGGCGCCGACCTCGGCCAGCCGGTCGCGCTCGCGCGGCTCGAGGTGGATCGCGTGGCCGAAGACGGTGCGCGCCGACAAGAGGCCCGCCCCCTCGTAGACATCGAGATAGTCGCGCGCCCGCGGGAAGAGTTCGCGCACCCAGGCGACCTCGTCGGTCTGCTCCGACAGATGCGTCTGCACGCGGCAGTCGGGGTGCGCCTGCGCGAGCGCACCCAGCACCCGCAGTTGCTCGGGGCTCGAGGTCGGGGCGAAGCGCGGGGTGATGACATACCCCGCCCGCCCGACGCCGTGCCAGCGCGCGATCAGGGCGGCACTTTCGTCATGGGCGCGCACGGCCGTGTCGATCAGCCCCTCGGGCGCGTTGCGGTCCATGCAGGTCTTGCCCGCGAGCACCCGCATCCCCCGCGCGGCGGCGGCGGCGAAAAAGGCATCCACGCTCACGGGTGCGGTGGTGGCATAGCTGCACACCGTGGTCGTGCCCTGCGCCAGCACGAGGTCGAGATAGCGCCCCGCGATCTCGGCCGCATAGGCGGGATCGGACAGGCGCATCTCTTCGGGGAAGGTGTAGCCGTTCAGCCAGTCGATCAGCCGCTTGCCCCACGAGGCGATGATGGCGGTCTGCGGGTAATGGACATGGGCATCGACGAAGCCCGCCGAGATCAGCGCCGCCCCGTGGTCGATGACCTCGGCCTCCGGATGGGCCGCGCGCAGCGCATCGGCGGTGCCGGTCGCGCGGATGATCCCGCCCTCGATCAGCACGCCGCCGCGGCCGTCGTGGCGCGCGGCCCCGGGCCCTTCGGCCGTCGGATCGCCCGCGAAGGCCAGCGTCTGCCCGATCAGAAGTTGCGCCATCTCCGACCCCCCGGGATCGGACCCTAGCGGCGCATCGGCGCGGGCGGAAGGGCGCTTGGCGCTCGCGCCTGCGGGGTTTCGCGGGTATCATGCACGGCGTCAGATCGGGGGGCGCAATGGCGGATCAAGGACGGGACCCGCGCGAGGGACGGGCCATGCCGGGGCCGGGGCACGGCCTCGTGGCGGCGCTGCGCGACGCGCTCGAGGCCGAGGAGAGCGCCGAAGTGGCCCGCCTCTTGGATCGCCTGCATGCCGCAGATGCCGCGCAAGTGGTGGCCGAGTTGCCCCCCGCCGACCGGCGGGCGCTCCTTGATCTCTGGTCGATCGAGATTGACGGCGAGGTTCTCTCGGAACTCGACGACTCGCTGCGCAGCGTGCTGGTCGACACGCTCGCACCCGCGGCGCTGGCCCAAGCGCTGAGCATGCTCGAGACCGACGATGTCGTCGACATCGTGGAAAACCTCGACGCCCCCGCGCAGGCGCGCGTCCTGTCGGCGCTTGACGCGCCCGAGCGGGCGGCGATCGAGGCCTCGCTGGCCTTCCCCGAAGGCTCGGCCGGGCGCCTCATGCAGCGCGAGACGGTGAGCGCGCCGGAGCACTGGACGGTGGGCGAGACGATCGACTTCCTGCGTGCCGCCCCTGTCCTGCCGGATGCGTTCTATCATGTGATCCTCGTCGATCCCCGCATGCGCCCCGTGGGGCAGGTCGGACTCGGGCGCATCCTCGGCGCCCGGCGCGAGGTTGCGCTCGCCTCGCTGCGCGAGCGCGACTTCCGCACCATCGGCGCAACCGAGGCCGAAGCGGATGTGGCGGTCCGGTTCAACCGCTATCACCTCATCTCGGCGCCGGTCGTCGATGCGGCCGGGCGGCTTGCGGGGGTGATCACGATCGACGATGCGATGGCGGTTCTCGACGCCGAGCACGCCGAGGACGTTCTGCGCCTGGCCGGGGTCGAAGGTGAGGGCGCGGCCGGCGAAGGCGCCG
This sequence comes from Limisphaerales bacterium, assembly GCA_044356825.1. Taxonomy (GTDB): domain Bacteria; phylum Pseudomonadota; class Alphaproteobacteria; order Rhodobacterales; family Rhodobacteraceae; genus JAUREX01. The sequence goes on along the minus strand of JBIKVM010000153.1, from coordinate 1,585 downwards.
TCGCGACCGTCGGGCGGCGCCTGCCCTGGCTTTTGGTCAATCTCGGGACGGCATCGCTTTCGGCGCTGGTGATCGCGCAGTTCGAACAGACGATCTCGACCCTCGTGCTTCTTGCCGCACTCATGCCCATTGTCGCCTCGACGGGCGGGATCGCGGGCACGCAGGCGCTCGCGGTGGCGGTGCGGGGCCTCGCGACGCGCAGCCTGACGCGCGCCAACGCCCGCCGCGCGATCTTGCGCGAACTCGGGGCCGGGACGCTGAATGGCCTCGCACTCGCCGTGGTGCTGGGTTTCGGGGCATGGACCATCGTCGGCGACGCCGAACTCGGCGTCGTGCTCGGGGCGGCGATGATCTGCAATCAGGTCGTGGCGGCGCTCGGCGGGGTGCTCGTGCCGCTCGGGCTGCACCGGCTGGGGCTTGACCCCGCGCTCGCATCGGGCACTTTCGTCACCACCCTGACCGATGTGATGGGGTTCCTGGCCTTTCTGGGCCTTGCCACGGTGGTGCTGCTCTGATGACCCTGACCGATGAGAAATCCGCCCTGCGCAAGCGGATGCAGGCCGTCCGTCGCGAAGCGGGGGCCGTCCCTGGCCTCGGCGCGCAGCTCGCGGCGCGGGCGGCCGAGATCCTCCCCGACCTCGCGCGGGGGCGGATGCTCGCGGGCTACATGCCGATCCGGGGCGAGGCCGACCCCCTGCCCGCCATGTCCGCCCATCGCGGCGGGGTCTGCGTGCCCGTGATCGTGGCGCGGGGCGCCCCGCTCGCGTTCAGGGCGTGGACGCCGGATGCGGCGATGGTCGCGGGCGATTTCGGTGCCCTCGTGCCGGCCGAGGGGGCGTGGTGTGCGCCCGAGGTTCTGATCGTGCCGCTCCTGGCCTTCGACGGGCGCGGGATGCGGCTCGGCTATGGCGGGGGGTTCTATGACCGCACGCTGGCCGGGCTGCGCGCGGGGGGCGCGGTGCTGGCGGTCGGTCTTGCCTTCGGCGCGCAGGAGGTGCCCGAGGTGCCGATAGAACCGACGGACGCCCCCCTCGATGCCGTGCTGACCGAGGCGGGCTTGCGCCGCTTCGGGGTCTAGGCTGGCGCGCGCGGGCCGGGGCGGCGTGGCCCGCCGCGACCGGCCCCCGGGGGCTTGCCCGCCGGCCGTGCCGCGGCGGGTGCGCCACCGGGGCGCGGCGCGGGTTTCGCCGCAGGCTTCGGGTCGGGCTTCGGGCCGGGACGCGGGCCCGGCTTGGGGCCGGGACGGCCGCCCGCGGGCTTGGGCGGTGGCGGCGCGCCGACCGGGCGGGTGCCACCGATGACCGGAAGCTGCGCGCCGAGCGCCTTTTCGACCGCGGCAAGCTCGCCCATCTCGGCCGGGGCGCAAAAGGCGATGGCCTTGCCCGCGGCCCCGGCGCGCGCGGTGCGGCCGATGCGGTGGATGTAGTTCTCGGGAACGTTCGGCAGGTCGTAGTTGTAAACATGCCGCACCAGCGGGATGTCGAGGCCGCGCGCCGCGACATCGGTCGCGACCAGCACCTTGAGCGAGCCGTCGCGGAAGGCCGCGAGCGTGCGTTCGCGCTGGCTCTGGCTCTTGTTGCCGTGG
>JBIKVM010000152.1:0-7107 GCA_044356825.1 Limisphaerales bacterium | reverse complement strand
TCTGCCCCCCGCCGCGCGGCCGGGCCGCGCGCCCCCCGAGGATATTTCGGGGACAGAAGATGCAGGCGGGGCGCGTGTTCACGGTGGCGATCGACGGTCCGGCGGCGGCGGGCAAGGGGACCGTCGCGCGCGCGGTCGCGGCGCGTTTCGGATTTGCCCATCTCGACACGGGGCTTCTCTATCGCGCGGTGGGGGCGCGCGCGGCGGCGGGCGAGGATCCGGTCGCGGCGGCGCGCGGGCTCGGGCCGGTTGATCTGGCGCGCGGCGATCTGCGCAGCCTCGCGGCCGGGCAATGGGCGAGCCGGGTCGCGGTCATCCCGGAGGTGCGCGCGGCGCTGGTCGACTTTCAGCGCGGGTTTGCGCGCCGGGCGGGTGGGGCCGTGCTCGACGGGCGCGACATCGGCACGGTGATCTGCCCCGAGGCGGAGGTGAAGCTCTATGTCACCGCCTCGGATGAGGTGCGCGCCGCGCGGCGGCGCGCAGAGGCGGGCGGCGAGATCGGGGCGGTGCTGGCGGACCTGCGCGCGCGCGACGCCCGCGACGCGGCGCGCGACGCGGCGCCGATGCGGCCCGCACCCGATGCGGTCTTGCTCGACACGAGCGATCTCACTATAGACGCGGCCGTCGCAAGGGCGGTGGCCCTTGTCGATGCCGCGCTGGAACGCGCCCGGGCCTGAGGCCCGCGCCGCCCCCGGTTCGGCCCCGCGACGCGAGACCGGCGGAACCAACCGCCTGGCCAGTGACAACACGCAAAGGAAACTGTTCGCATGTGTGCTAAGGCAACTATGGAAGACTTCGAGGCGCTGCTCAAGGAGAGCCTCGAGATCGACACCCCCGAGGAGGGGTCGGTCGTCAAGGGCCGCGTCATCGCCATCGAGGCGGGGCAGGCCATCATCGACGTCGGCTACAAGATGGAAGGCCGCGTCGACCTCAAGGAATTCGCCGTGGGCGGCATGGCCCCCGAGATCGCGGTCGGCGATGAGGTCGAGGTCTATCTCGACCGGGTCGAGAACGCCAAGGGCGAGGCTGTCATCAGCCGCGAGAAGGCCAAGCGCGAAGCGGCCTGGGACAAGCTCGAGAAGGCCTTCGCCAAGGAAGACCGCGTCGATGGCGTGATCTTCGGGCGCGTCAAGGGCGGTTTCACCGTCGATCTGGGCGGCGCCGTGGCCTTCTTGCCGGGCAGCCAGGTCGATGTGCGCCCCGTGCGCGACGCGGGCCCCCTCATGGGCATGAAGCAGCCGTTCCAGATCCTCAAGATGGACCGCCGGCGGGGCAACATCGTGGTGTCGCGCCGCGCGATCCTCGAGGAAAGCCGCGCCGAGCAGCGCGCCGAGATCATCGGCCGTCTGACCGAGGGTCAGGTCGTGGATGGTGTGGTGAAGAACATCACCGAATACGGTGCCTTCGTCGATCTGGGCGGCGTGGACGGGCTCCTGCATGTCACCGACATGGCCTGGCGGCGCGTCAACCACCCCTCCGAGATCCTCTCGATCGGCGAGACGGTCAAGGTGCAGGTCGTCAAGATCAACAAGGAGACGCACCGCATCAGCCTCGGCATGAAGCAGCTCATGTCGGACCCGTGGGATTCGGTCGAGCGGGCCTATCCGCTGGGCTCGGTCCACAAGGGCCGCGTCACGAACATCACCGACTACGGCGCGTTCGTCGAGCTCGAGCCGGGGGTCGAGGGGCTTGTCCACGTCTCGGAGATGTCCTGGACCAAGAAGAACGTCCATCCCGGCAAGATCGTCTCGACGAGCCAGGAGGTCGAGGTCATGGTGCTCGAGATCGACGGGGCCAAGCGCCGCGTCAGCCTCGGGCTGAAGCAGACCCAGCGCAACCCGTGGGAAGTCTTCGCCGAGCGTCATCCGTCGGGCAGCGTGATCGAGGGCGAGGTGAAGAACATCACCGAGTTCGGCCTCTTCGTCGGGCTCGAGGGGGACATCGACGGGATGGTGCACCTCTCGGATCTCAGCTGGGAGAGCCGGGGCGAGGATGCGATCCAGAACTATCGCAAGGGCGAAGTCGTCCGCGCGGTCGTTTCGGATGTCGATACCGAGAAGGAGCGCATCTCGCTCTCGATCAAGGCGCTGGCGAATGAGGCCTATGCCGAGGCGGTCGAAGGCGTGAAGCGCGGCGCGGTCATCACCGTGAGCGTGAGCGCGGTCGAGGACGGGGGCATCGAGGTCGACTACAACGGCGCGAAGTCCTTCATTCGCCGCTCGGACCTCGCGCGTGACCGGGCAGATCAGCGTCCCGACCGTTTCCAGGTCGGAGACAAGGTCGATGTCCGCGTGACGAGCGTCGATCCGAAGTCGCACCGGCTCGGGCTCTCGATCAAGGCGCGCGAGATCGCCGAAGAGAAGGAAGCCGTCGAGCAGTATGGCTCTTCGGACAGCGGGGCGAGCCTTGGCGACATCCTCGGCGCGGCTCTGCGCCGCCGCGAGGGCGAGGACAACTGACACGCACACCCGGCGGCCGCGTGCCGCCGGAGGTTACCGGCGGCGCCCCCATCGCGGGGCGCCGTTCGCATTTCAGAGAGCGGAAATCCGCGCGTGTGTCCGGGCGTCACCTTGACGGCGCAGATTCTTCTTTGCCGCAAGGGAATCTTGCCTATAGTCAAATTGTATGTCCGACACCGCCGCCCCGATGCGGCGGCCGTTCTGGGGGTTGCCATGATCCGGTCCGAACTGGTGCAGAAGATCGCAGAGGAAAATCCGAACCTGACGCAGCGCCATGTCGAACGCATCGTCTCGACCGTCTTCGAGGAGATCATCGCCGCCCTCGAACGAGGTGACAGGGTGGAGTTGCGGGGCTTCGGGGCCTTTTCGGTCAAGGCGCGCGACGCGCGGACCGGCCGCAATCCGCGTACCGGCGCCTCGGTCGCGGTATCGGCCAAGGCGGTGCCCTTCTTCAAGGCGGGCAAGCTCTTGCGCGATCGGCTGAACGGCGGGGCGGACACGGACGAGCCATGATGATCGCTCTGCGCCTCATCGTGCTGGGGGCGATCGCGATCGGGCTGCTGACGGTGGCGCTGGCCAATCGCGACATGGTCACGCTGCGCCTGCTGCCCGAGGATGTGGCGGCCCTCGTCGGCATGAACCGCGCGGCCGAGGTGCCGCTCTATCTGGTGATCTTCGGTGGCGTCGTGGCTGGGATCCTCATCGGTTTCGTCTGGGAATGGCTGCGCGAGCATCGCTATCGCGCGGCGGCCGCAGCCAACGGGCGCGCGGTCGCGCGGCTCGAGCGGCGGCTGGCCGAGGCGGGCGCGGCGCCCTCGGACGGGGGCGACGAGGTGCTGGCCCTCCTCGACACCCCGCGCAAGACGGGCTGAGCGGTGCGCGATATCGCCGTCAAGGTCTGCGGCCTGCGCCGCGGCGATGAGGTTGCCGCCGCGGTCGCGGCGGGCGTGCGCTATCTCGGCTTCAACTTCTTCCCGCCCTCGCCCCGCAGCATCACCCCGGCCGAGGCCGCGGCACTCGGTGCGGCCGTGCCGCCGGGTGTGGCGCGCGTGGGCCTTTTCGTCGATCCGACGGATGCGCTGCTGGCCGAAACGCTGGCGGTCGCGCCCCTCGACATCGTGCAGCTTCACGGGGCCGAGACGCCCGCGCGCGTGGCCGAGGTGCGGGCGCGCTTCGGCCTGCCGGTGATGAAGGCGGTGGGGGTGGCGGACGCCGCCGATCTTGCGGCCATCGCGGCGCAGGGGCGGGTCGCTGACATGCTGCTCGTCGATGCCAAGCCGCCGCGCGATGCGGTGCTGCCGGGCGGCAACGGGCTTGCCTTCGACTGGCGGCTGATCGCGGGGCGGCGCTGGCCCTGCCCGTGGCTTCTGGCCGGGGGGCTGACGCCCGGCAATGTCGCCGAGGCGATTCGGCTGACGGGCGCGCGGCAGGTCGATGTCGCCTCGGGCGTGGAATCCGCGCCGGGCGTCAAGGATCCCGCCCGCATCCGCGCCTTCGTCGAGGCCGCGCGCGCCGGGGGGGCTGCGCTTGCGCCCGGGGGGGCGAGTTGCTAGCACGGTCGCACGCCGACCGGATGCGCCCGACAGGAGGCCCGCGATGTCCCAGACCGCCCCGCTCGAGGCCGATATCGCGCTGATCCAGCGCATCCTGCCGCATCGCTATCCGTTCCTGCTCGTCGACAAGGTGCGCGACATCGTGCCGGGCACCTCCTGCACCGGGATCAAGAACGTCACCTTCAACGAGCCGCAGTTCCAGGGCCATTTCCCGCAGGTGCCCGTCTTTCCGGGCGTGCTCGTGATCGAGGCCATGGCGCAGACGGCCGCCGTCCTGGTGGGCGTCACGCTCGATCTCGCGGACAAGGGGACGCTCGTCTATTTCATGGGCATCGACGGCGCCAAGTTCCGCCGCAAGGTGGGCCCGGGCGATGTGCTCGAATTGCGCGTCACGGTCACGCGCGGCGGCGGCAAGGTCTGGCGCTTTGACGGGCAGGCCTTCGTCGGGGCCGACCTCGTGGCCGAGGCGAGCTTCACCGCCATGATGGACCGTCCGAAAGGCTGAGATGGCAATCGATCCGACAGCGCAGATCCATCCCGCGGCCATCGTCGAGGCGGGCGCCGAGATCGGCCCCGGCTGCACCGTCGGCCCCTTTGCCCTGATCGGCCCCGAGGTCCGGCTGGGGCAGGGCGCCACGGTGAAGAGCCACGCGGTCGTGACCGGCTGGACCGATGTGGGCGCGGAGACGGTCGTGTTCCCCTTCGCCGTCGTGGGCGAGGTGCCGCAGGACCTGAAGTATCAGGGCGAGCGGACGCGGCTCATCGTCGGCGCGCGCTGCCGCATCCGCGAGGGGGCGACCCTCAACACCGGGACGGCTGGCGGCGGGGGCGTCACGCGGGTGGGCGATGATTGCCTCTTCATGACGGGCGCCCATGTCGGCCACGACGCCCAACTCGGGAGCCGCGTGATCCTCGCCAATCAGGCCGCGATCGCGGGGCATTGCCAGATCGGCGACGAGGTGATCGTGGGCGGGCTGTCGGGGGTGCACCAGTTCGTGCGCGTCGGGCGCGGCGCGATCATCGGCGCCGTCACGATGGTGACGAACGATGTCATCCCCTTCGGCCTCGTGCAGGCGCCGAGGGGAGAGCTCGACGGGCTGAACCTCGTCGGGCTGAAGCGGCGCGGGGTGGAGCGGTCCGAGATCACGGCCCTGCGCGCCGCCTATCAGATGCTCGCGCAGGGCGAGGGGTCGTTCCTCGACCGCGCGCGCCGGCTCCATGACGAAACCGACAGCCCCCATGTGCGCGAGGTGACGGGCTTCATCCTCGCGGCCTCCGACCGGTCCTTCCTCGCGCCGCGATGAGCGGGCGCCTCGCCATCATCGCCGGACGCGGCGCGCTGCCGGTCGCACTCGCTGCGGCGCTCCCCGACCCCCCGGTCGTCGCCGCCATCGAGGGCTTCGCCCCCGACGCCATCGCCCCCGATCTCACCTTCGCGCTCGAACGGCTGATGCCCGCGCTGCAGGCGCTGCGGGGGATGGGGGTCGGGCGGGTGGTGCTCGCGGGCGCGGTGAGCCGGCCGCGGCTCGACCCCGCGCGCTTCGATCCGGCGACGGCGCGGGTGGTGCCGCGCCTGCTGCCCGCCCTCGCGGGGGGGGACGACGCGACGCTGCGCGCGGTGATCGGGCTGATCGAGGAGGAAGGCTTCGCGGTCGCGGGCGTGGCCGAGGTGGCGCCCGGGCTGATCGCGGCCGAGGGTGTCTTGGGCGCGCGTGCGCCGACGCCGGCCGAGCGGGCGGACGCCGCGCGCGGGGCCGCGATCCTCGCGGCGCTGGGGCCCGCCGATGTGGGGCAGGGCTGCGCGGTCGCGGCGGGGCTCTGCCTCGGGGTCGAGACGATCTATGGCACCGACGCGATGCTGCGCTTCGTCGCGCGCCACCGGCCGGACCTCGAACCCGCCCGCGGCGGCGTCTTCGTCAAGCGCGCCAAGCCCGGGCAGGAGCTGCGGGCCGATCTGCCCGCGATCGGGCCGACGACGGTCGCGGCCGCCGCCATCGCGGGGCTTTCGGGCATCTGCCTCGGCGCCGGGCGGGTGATCGTGCTCGAACGCGCCGAGACGGTCGCCGCCGCCGATGCCGCGGGGCTCGCCCTCTGGGCCGAAAGGTGAGGCCGCGCATCTTCCTCATCGCCGGAGAGCCCTCGGGCGACCGGCTGGGGGCCGCGCTGATGGCGGGCTTGCGCGACCTCGCGCCGGGGGTGACGTTTCAGGGCGTGGGCGGCCCCGCGATGGCGGCGGAGGGGTTGCAAAGCCTCTTTCCCATGGCCGAGCTTTCGGTGATGGGGCTTCTTGAGGTGCTGCCGCGCTATCTCGCGCTGCGCCGCCGGATGATCGAGACGGCCGACGCCCTCATCGCCGCCGCCCCCGATGCGGTCGTGACCATCGACAGCCCCGATTTCTGCCTGCGCGTGCTGAGGCGTGCCCGCACCGCCCGGCCGGGGCTGCGCACCGTCCATTATGTCGCGCCCTCGGTCTGGGCGTGGCGGCCGGGGCGGGCGGCGCGGATGGCGCCGCTCGTCGATCATGTGCTGGCGCTCTTGCCCCTCGAGCCGCCGCTGATGGAGGCCGCAGGCATGGGCTGCACCTTCGTCGGCCACCCGGCCGCGGCGGTGGCGCCCGCAGGCGCGGCCGAGGTCGCGGCCTTTCGCGCGCGCCATGACCTCGGCGATGCGCCCGTGATCCTCGCCCTGCCCGGATCGCGCCGTTCGGAAGTGTCGCGCCTTGCCCCCGTCTTCGGCGCCGCACTCGGCCGCGTCATCGCCGACCGGCCCGGGGCGCGCGTGGTCGTGCCCGCGGTCGCAGCGCTTGGGGCCGAGGTGCGCGCGCGCGTGGCGGGCTGGCCCGGGGCGCCCGTGGTGCTGCACGAGGGCGCGGTGCCCGCGGGCGACAAGGCCGCCGCCTTCGGTGCGGCGCGCGTGGCGCTCGCGGCCTCGGGGACCGTCTCGCTCGAGCTTGCGGCGGCCGGGGTGCCGATGGTGATCGGCTATGACATGAACCCGATCACCCGCGCGATCGTGGGGCGGCTCCTGCGGGTCGATACGGTGACGCTCGTCAACCTCGTCTCCGGGACGCGCGCGGTGCCCGAGTTCCTCGGCCC
>JBIKVM010000151.1:0-7130 GCA_044356825.1 Limisphaerales bacterium | reverse complement strand
CGGCCCCGGCCGGCCCGCGCGCGCGGGCAGCACGCAATCCATCATGTCGACGCCCCGCACCACCGCGCCCACGATGTCATCGGGCTTGCCTACCCCCATCAGATAGCGCGGCCGGTCCTCGGGCAGCATCCCCGGCGCGTAGTCGAGGACCGAGAACATCGCCGCCTGCCCCTCGCCCACCGCAAGCCCGCCGATGGCGTAGCCGTCAAAGCCGATCGCGCGGAGCGCCGCGGCGCTCTCGCCGCGCAACTCGGGCGAAAGCCCGCCCTGCTGGATCCCGAACAGCGCATGCCCCGGCCGGTCGCCGAAGGCATCGCGCGACCGCTGCGCCCAGCGCATCGAGAGGCGCATCGAGCGCGCGATCTCCGCCTCCTCGGCCGGGAGTGCGGGGCACTCGTCAAACGCCATCACGATATCCGAGCCGAGCAGGCGCTGGATCTCCATGCTGCGCTCGGGCGTGAGGTGATGGGTGGAGCCGTCGATGTGCGACTTGAAGCGCACCCCCTCCTCGTCGAGCTTGCGCAGACCGGCCAGGCTCATCACCTGAAAGCCGCCCGAGTCGGTCAGGATCGGGCGTTCCCAGTTCATGAAGCGGTGCAGCCCGCCCAGCGCCGCCACCCGCTCGGCCCTCGGCCGCAGCATCAGGTGATAGGTGTTGCCAAGCAGGATGTCGGCGCCCGTCGCGCGCACGCTGTCGGGGAACATGGCCTTGACCGTCGCGGCGGTGCCCACCGGCATGAAGGCGGGCGTGCGCACCTGTCCGCGCGGCGTCTCGATCAGCCCCGTCCGCGCGCGCCCGTCCGTCGCCGTCACCGCAAAGGAAAATCCAGCCATGCCGCCCCCCATCCCACAAGATGTGCGCCAAATCGCGGGCGGGGGCAATCGGGCAGGGGCGGAGGGTCTGGACGGGCGGCGGGGAATTCCTTATATAAACGCTCAAGAACTCCGACGCGAGGAACCGCCCATGGCCGCCGGCGAGCCGATCATCCGGCCTTCGAGCACCGACCACCCGCTCTATGAGCAGGTGGTGGCGGCCTGCCGCACGGTCTACGACCCCGAGATCCCGGTCAACATCTTCGATCTCGGCCTCGTCTACACGATCGAGATCGACGCCGAGAACGCGGTCGCCATCACCATGACGCTGACGGCGCCGGGCTGCCCCGTCGCGGGCGAGATGCCGGGCTGGGTTGCGGATGCGGTCGAGCCCCTGCCGGGCGTCAAGCAGGTCAATGTCGAGATGACCTTCGATCCGCCCTGGGGGATGGACATGATGTCGGAGGAAGCGAAACTCGAGATGGGGTTCATCTGAGATGTTCGGCATCCCCGGCAAGGCGGCCGTCACCCTCACCCCCGCCGCGGTGCGACGGGTGCGGCAGATCATGGATACCGGCGGCTCGGCAGGTTTGCGCGTGGGCGTACGGAAGGGCGGTTGCGCGGGCATGGAATACACGCTCGAACACGCCGCCGAAGTGGGCGCCCATGATGCCGTGGTCGAGCAGGACGGCGCGCGGGTCATGATCGCGCCGATGGCGCAGATGTTCCTGATCGGCACCGAGATCGACTTCGAGACGACGCTCCTCGATTCCGGCTTCCGCTTTCGCAACCCCAATGTCGCGGAAAGCTGCGGCTGCGGGGAATCGATCCGCTTCAATGAGACTGCCGGTGCGGACCAAGGCTAGAACTCGGCCCGCCAGCGGCGGCTGACAACGATTGAGTCGGCGCGCATGATTCCTTCGCGCGCCGTGGCCGCCAGCAGATCGATCCAGCCTTCGCGCAGAAGCGCCGCGTCGAAGGGCAGATGCCACAAATCGAACTCTGCCGCATGCAGCCCCGCTTCGGGGCGCGTCTCGCGCAGCATCCGCGCGATGTTCGGCCCGCAGCGCAGGTTCAGCCTCGCGCGGAGGGTCATCGGCGGGCCGCTCTGCCAGCGCAGCGTCAAACGCAGGACATGGCGCGAGCCGATCCCGTCCAGAAGCGGCGGCGGCAGGGCCACGGCAAGCGAGACATAGCTGCCGGGGAAGTCTGACAGGTCAATCTCGACCCCCTCGCGGATGGGCAGGACTGCGACAGAATCCGGCGCGCCATCGTGAAAGACGCGCACGCCCGGTGCCAGCGTCTCGCCGCCCGCGACGGTGCGGAGCTTGCCTTCCCACCCGAAGACGTGGTGCAGCGCGTCGCACCCTCGGGGGTGGCCAGGCGGAGGAGAGCGGGCAAATGACATCGGCGACAACCGGACCCTGAAATCCGGGTCAGGCTAGCAGGCCGCGCTCGGCCCGCCAAGCACCCAGCGTCTCAGCCGCGGTTCGCGGCACGGACGGCCCCGAGTGCGGCGCGCAAAACCGCATCGAGGTCGGAGGTAGCCGGCGCGCCGCCCTTGGGCGCATAGGCTGCGACCGACACGGTCCGGCCCGCGACCACGGCGAAGGCGCGGCGATATTCGGGATCCACCGCGCCACCCGGAAAGGGGGCGCTGTCGGCAAGGGCGAGGAAGAGCGTCCCATCCTCGGGCGTGGCCGAAATGACCGTCACGGTCTCGGCGCGGCCGGACCGCGACAGGGCAGCGCGGGCCGCGATGCGACCCAGCGCCTCGGCTGCGCGCGCCGGATCCGGGGGGCTCGTGCCTTCGGGCGGTGCGGGGGCTACGGTGACGGCAAGAAGCACGCTGCCCTCACGCTTGCGACCGGCAAGGACGGCGCAATCGGCAAGAAAGACCGTCGCCGACCTCTCAGCGATCCGGCTTGCGGCCGGATCGACGCAAAATCCCGACGGCGCCGCGACAACGAAGCGCGGGGGACCGAGTTCGACCTGCGGCGGATACTGGCCTACCGCGCCGCAGCCGGCGGCACCGAGCAGGAGGGCGAAGATCCCTCCTGCCCGTCCTGCTTCACTGATCCATGTAGACATGGGTCTCGGCGCGCGCGCCCGGATGGGTGACTGCCCCCCAGCGCGCCCCGCCGCAGAGGCGGGCGAACTTCCACACCGCGCCCGTGGCGTAATCGGTCTTGCGCGGGCCCGCCCAGGCGGCCTTGCGCGCGGCCATCTCGGCATCGCTCACGGCCACCGACAGCTCGCCCGTCAGCGCGTTGATGGTGATGACGTCGCCATTGCGCAAAAGTGCGATCGGCCCGCCATGCGCGGCCTCGGGCCCGACATGGCCCACGCAGAAGCCCCGCGTCGCCCCCGAAAACCGCCCGTCGGTGATGAGCGCGACCTTCTTGCCCGCCCCCTGCCCCGAGAGCGCGGCGGTCGTGGCCAGCATCTCGCGCATGCCGGGCCCGCCCGCCGGGCCTTCGTTGCGGATGACGATGACCTCGCCGGGCTGATAGGCGCGCGCCTTGACGGCGGCAAAGGCCTCCTCCTCGCATTCGAAGACGCGGGCGGGGCCGGAAAAGACCTGCTCGGCCTCGGTCATGCCGGCGACCTTCACGATCGCCCCGTCAGGCGCGAGGTTGCCCTTGAGGCCGACAACGCCGCCCGTCTTCGACATCGGCGTCGCGACGGGGTGGATCACCTTGCCGTCGGGCTCGCCGCGGATCGTCTCGAGCTCCTCGCCGATGCTGCGCCCCGAGGCGGTGATGCAATCGAGATGCATGAGCCCCGCCTTGGCCAGTTCCTTCATCACCACCGGCACGCCGCCCACCTCGTAGAGGTCCTTGGCGACATATTCCCCGCCCGGACGCAGGTTCACGAAATAGGGCGTGTCGCGCATGATGTCGGCGACGTCGAAGAGGTCGAAGTCGATCCCGGCCTCGTTGGCGATGGCAGGCAGGTGGAGGGCCGCGTTCGTGCTGCCGCCCGTGCAGGCGACGACGCGCGCCGCATTCTCGAGCGACTTGCGCGTGACGATGTCGCGCGCGCGGATGTTCTTCTCGATCAGCGTCATCACAGCCACGCCCGAGGCCTCGCAGAACTGGTCGCGGCTCTCATAGGGCGCGGGCGCGCCCGAGGAGTTCAGGAGCGCAAGCCCGATCGCCTCCGAGACGCAGGCCATGGTGTTGGCGGTATACTGCGCGCCGCAGGCCCCGGACGAGGGGCAGGCCACGCGCTCCATGATCGCAAGCTCGGCGTCCGAGAGGTTCCCGGCCTGATGGCGGCCCACGGCCTCGAACATGTCCTGCACGGTGATGTCGCGGCCCTGATAGCGGCCGGGCAGGATCGAGCCGCCGTAGATGAACACCGACGGCACGTTGAGCCGCACCATCGCCATCATCATCCCCGGCAGCGACTTGTCGCAGCCCGCGAGCCCCACGAGCGCATCATAGCAATGCCCCCGCATCGTCAGCTCGACCGTGTCCGCGATCGCGTCCCGCGAGGCGAGCGACGAGCGCATCCCCTCATGCCCCATCGCGACGCCGTCGGTGACGGTGATGGTGGTGAACTCGCGCGGGGTGCCGCCGCCCTTCTTGACGCCGTGCTTGACGACCTGCGCCTGACGGTTGAGCGCGATGTTGCAGGGCGCGGCCTCGTTCCAGCAGGTCGCGACGCCGACCCAGGGCTGGTGGATCTCGTCCTCGGTGATGCCCATCGCGTAGAAATAGCTCCGATGCGGCGCCCGGGCGGGGCCCTCGGTCACATGGCGCGACGGCAGGCGCGACTTGTCGAAACGCTGGCTCATGGTTCTGTCATCCTCCCCGGGGTCCCTGATCGGTCCGAGCGATAGACGCAGGGGCGGGCTTCGGCAAGGGCCTGCCGCCGCCCATCAGCCGCCGTCGGTGCCCGGGCGCGCGGAGGGGGCCTGAGTGCGGCGCGCGGGATCGGGAAAGGCGAAGCCCTGATCGATCCGCTCAAGCTCGGCCAGAACGCGCTCAAGCTCCATCGCGCCCGGCTCCACCGCAAGGATCCGGCGCATCAGGTTCTCGACCGCCTGCTGGCGCTTCTTGTAATGGGCGTAGACCGTATAGCCCAAGGCCGCGAGCGCCGTGACCGAGGTCTGCACCGCCGCCGAGCTGAGCGCGCGCAACCCTGCCGGCCCCCCCTCGGCCAGCACCGCGACCGCAGGCCAGAGCGCGATCAGCACGGCACAGCCGAGCGCCCAGACGAAGGCGATCTTGTTGAGGATCGCGAAGCTGCGCGCCTTGATGTAGAGGTCGGCGATCATCAGCATCTGGCGCCGCGCGGCAGGGTCCTCGGCCTTGCCGAGCGTCTCGGCGGCAAAGTCGAACATGAGCCGCGCCGAGGTCCGGTTGGGATCGATCCGTGCCGACATGGAACTGGCCCCCGCCGCAGGGCACCGGCAATCCCCGGCGCTCGGTGATGAAACGCGGGCACGCTAGCGCCCGGCGGGCCCTTGGGGAAGGGGGATCAGTCGCGGCCGAAGCGGCGCCGCGCCTCGACCTCGATCGCGAGGCGCAGCTCGAGTTCGGCAAGGCGTGCCTGCGCGGCGCGGCGTGCCGCGGGGTCGGCCTCGGCGGCGAGGATGCGCGCGGCCTCGGCCACCTCCTTGCGCAGCGCGATCTCGCGGGGGAGCGCGCCCGCCTCGGCCATGATGCGAAAGCCGATCGCCTCGGCGCTGCCGTCCTGCCCCTCGCCCAGCGGCTTGCCCGCCCCCTTGAGGTCGCGGAACTGCCCCTCGGCCTCGGCCTTGCGGATCTGGTGTTCGGCGAGTGTCGAGAGCTTCATGATCGTGCTCCTGTGGTCCTCTTCCTCATATGGCTCCGACCTGCCCCAAGGCCAAGGCGGCTGGTTTGATCTTGCGCTTCGACGCGTGACCTTGACCGCGCGGCCGAATTGGGTGACGACGAAAATCGCTCTGTCTGTCTTTTTTGCCAAAGGCTTTTTCATTCTGTCGTTTCAAGGATTCCGTCATGACCACCTTCTTTTTCGATGTCACCGGCCTTGTCGCCTACCTGCGCAGCAACGACCGGTATTCGGGCATCCAGCGTGTCGTCGCGATGCTCGTTGACCGCTGCACCGAACAACTCGGATCGCAACGCGCCCGCCTTGCCTGGAACGACGGTTCGTTGAGGGGCTATCGCACGGTTGCATGCGGAGATCTTCCCGACGGCGCGCTGCGCGACCCTGACATCCTCTCCGGCGTGTTCGGTCTGGGGACGACGCGCGGCCTGCGCGGCGAGCGGACCTTGGCCCGGTATCGGTCAAACAAGGCAAAATTCCTCTTTCATCGTGCGATTCTCGATCTTGAGGCGGCCCTCGGAGGATCGCGGCGCTTGCGAAAGTTCAACACGTCGGCCGCGGAATGGCGCCTCGAACGTCGGCGCCATCTCAATATGACGACCTCCGCGCGGACCGTTTCTTTCGACCAGATCGCGACCCGCGACGATCACCTGATCATCCTTGACACGGTAGGGAGCCTCGAACTCGCCCAAGTGTTCGAATCGGCGGCCGCGAAGGGTGTGCGCATCAGTACGCTCGTGCACGACACCATCCCGCTCACGCATCTGCCCCTCGTGCCGGGGTTGTCGCCGCTGCACTTCCACGACTGGCTGCGGCGCTCCGCGGGGTATACCACGCGCTACCTCGCGAACTCGCAGGCGACGCGGCGCGATCTCGCGCGCTTTCTGGCGGTCTACGGCATCGAGACGCCCGTCACCGTCGTGCCGCTCGCGCAGGATCGGCTGCCGGTGCCGCGGCGGCGCCCGGGCGGGCCGCTGACCGCGGGCATCGACGCCGACGCCTTCGGCGCGCTGCTCGAGATCGGCGACCTCGACGACCAGATCCGCGCCCTTGCCGCGACACCCTTCGTTCTCTGCGCGGGCACGCTCGAGAATCGCAAGAACATCTGGCGCGTCGCCCTTGCATGGGAGCGGCTGCGCGCCGATCCCGCGCTCGAGCTGCCGCGCCTCGTCTTCGCCGGGCGGCCGGGGTGGCGGTCGGTCGAGTTCGATGCCCTCATGCGCGGAACCGGCAACCTCGGCGGCCATGTCGAGATCGTGTCGGCCCCCTCGGACCGCGATCTCGACTATCTCTATCGCGAGAGCCTGTTCTGCATCCAGGCGAGCCTCGCCGAGGGCTGGGGCCTCACCGTCGGCGAGGCGCTGAGCTACGGCAAGACCTCGGTCGTGGCGCGGGCGACCTCGCTCCCCGAGGTCGGGGGCGAGATGGTCGAATATTGCGACCCGCTCTCGGTCGCGAGCATCGCCGCCGCCTGCCGCCGCCTGATCGCCGACCCC
>JBIKVM010000150.1:0-7142 GCA_044356825.1 Limisphaerales bacterium | reverse complement strand
CTGACTGCGGAATAGGCGCGCCCGGGGTCAGACCCGGGGCGTGCCGCCCGCGAGGATGGTGCGCATCCAGCCGGTGTCGATGTTGCCGCCGCAGAGGATGACGCCGACCTCGCGCCCCGCCATCCGCTCCCGCTCGGACATCAGCGCGGCGAGCGGCGCGGCCCCCGCGCCCTCTGCGAGGTTGTGGGTGTCGGTGTAGAAGATCCGGATCGCCTCGGCGACCGCGTCGTCGCTGACCGTCACGATCCGGTCCGCCCCGCGGGCATAGATGTCGAAGGCCTCCTGCACGGGCACGCGTACGGCCATGCCGTCGGCAAAGGTGCGCGCCTGGGGCGTCTCGATCAGGCGGCCAGCCTCGACCGAAAGCTGGGCGCAGCGGGCGCCCTCGCTCACCACCCCGACGACGCGGGTCGCAAGGCCGAGCGCGTCGCGCGCCGCGATCACCCCGCAAATGCCCGAGCCGCAGCCGATCGGCACATAGACGGTGTCGAGGTCGGGCCTTGCGGTGAACATCTCCCAGGCATAGGTGGCGACCCCGCGGACAAGCTCGCGGTGGAAGGGCGGGACGGGAAAGAGGCCCTCGGCCGCGCCCGCCGCCATCGCCGCCTCGCGCGCGGCATCGAAATCATCGCCCACCTCGTGCAGTTCGGCCCCGAAGGCGCGCATCGCGGCGTTCTTCTCGACCGAGTTGCCGCGCGGCGCGTAGACGACGGCGCGCAGCCCCGCCGCGCGGGCGGCGCGCGCCTGCGACTGGCCATGATTGCCGCGCGTCGCCGTCACGATGCCGGGGCAGTCGGGATGGGTGCGGCGCAGCCAGTCGATGAAGGTGATGCCGCCGCGCACCTTGAACGCCCCGGTGGGTCCGTGGTTCTCGTGCTTGACCCAGACCCGCGCACCGGTCCGCGCCTCAAGCTGTGGCCACGCATAGAGCGGGGTCGGCGCCATGTGCCGGTGCACGAGCGCCGTCGCCGCCTGCAATTCATGGGGGGTGAACATGGGCTTCTCCGGTCAGGGCAGGAAATCGGCGATCCGCGGCGCCATTCCGAGGCGGATCGCCCCGAGCGACATCTGCCCGTCCGCGAGCACCAGTGGCTGCACGAAGCGTTCGGTTTCCTTGGGGTTCGAGAAGAAGGTCAGGATCCGCTCCCATGTCCGGGCAGCGTTGGGGGCAATCCAGCCAGCAGTCTCGGCCACAGCGAGGGCGCGCGGCCAGTCCCGGACGTCAAGCCTGATCTCACCTTCAAGAAACCCTGCGGCGTCAACGCCGAGCCGCCCCTCGGCAAGAAAGCGCACATCCCCCCAGACGATCTCGGCCGCGCGCAGATCGACCGCGACAGGGCGCGGCGGCCGGGCGCCCGCGTGCCGGTCGAGCGGGGCATCGAGATCGACCGCAAGATCGAGCCGCACGGTCTGGAGGTGATGGGGCAGCGCGCTTTGCTCGGGCAGGGCCGCGACAAGGTGCGGATCTGCGGCGGCCTCGGTGATCTCGAAATCCAGCTCGTAACGCGCGGGCACACCCTCTGCGGCGCGCAGCGCCACGAGCGCCCTTGCCGCGCGCGTCTCGCCGATTCCCTCGATCGAAAGGGCCGGCGAGGCGAGATCGAGCACGAAGCGATCGAATGCAAGATCGGGCCCGGGCACGAGGACGACGCTCGCCTGTCCCTTGTCGAAGGCAAGCACCGCCGGCGCAAGAGGGGTGGCAATCCGCTGCACCGGAGCGAAGGCCGCGATGACGTGCCAGGGGCGATAGGTGAGCGCAAAGAGCTGGAGGAACTCGGCCTCCCATCCCCAACCGTCAGCAGATGCCACGCGGGGGGCCGTCAGCGTCATGTCCACGCGGTTGGGAAACCCGAGGACCGAAATGTCGGCAACCTCGGCTTCAATCCCCTGCACGCCCGAGAGCGCCGCGCGCACCCCGCGTTCGGCAACCGTGGCCGCAACCCACCACCACGCCGACCACAGGACGCCAAGTGTCACCACCAGAACTGTCAGCCTGCGCATGGGGCCCCCGTTGCGTCCGAACCGGCAGACTGCTTTACAACGCCGACTGCAGGAGGGCCAGCGCAGGATGACCAACACCGCCACGCCAGCAGCAGCGCCGCTGTGGGTCTTCGGCTATGGCTCGCTCATCTGGAACCCCGAGTTTCCGGTGGCCGAGCGACGGCTTGCACGCGCCCCAGGCTGGCGGCGCCGCTTCTGCATGTGGTCGATCCACCACCGCGGCACGCCCGAAGCCCCGGGCCTCGTCCTCGCGCTCGATGCCGCACCGGGCGGAGGATGCGATGGCGTCGCCTTGCGTGTCGCACCCGGTGCCGAGGCCGAGACCCTGATCGCGCTGCGCGAGCGCGAACTGATCTCTTCGGCCTATCTCGAGCGGTGGATCGGGGTGCGCCTTGCCGATGGCGCGGCGGCCGAGGCGCTGGCCTTCGTCATCGACCGCGCGCACGCGCAGTACTGCGGGAACCTCGACCTCGAAACGCAGGCCCGCGTCATCGCGGGGGCATGCGGCGGGCGGGGGCCGAACTGCGAGTATCTGTGGCAGACTGCGCGCCACCTTGCCGAGCTGGGCATTCCAGACCCCGACCTCGAATGGCTCGGGCAAAGGGTCGCGATCCTGCGTGCGGCTGATGGGGCGGAGGGTCCCGGGAAATGACGGTTGGCACCGAGCGCGGCTGCGCCTATTGTCCCGCGCACCCCGAAACGCGAGGATCCGGACGGTGATGCAAACCCCCGCACGCGACGAACAGGTGCGCTTTACCCAGCCCGTCCGCCAGATCGTCGTCATGCTCGTCGTGCTCTGCCTCACCGGGGTGGCGGCATGGCTGATCTATCCGGCCGTGGCGGGGATGTTCCTGTCGAGCCCGTGGCTCAACGGTCTGATCATCCTTGTCTTTGTCATCGGCGTGCTGGCTTGCTTCTGGCAGGTGGTCCAGCTTGTGATCTCGGTCGGCTGGATCGAGGATTTCGTCGCGCGCCGCCCGGGCCACGAGTTCACGCGTGCGCCGCGACTGCTCGGCTCGCTCGCGGCACTCCTGCGCGAGCGGCGGGCGCGGATGTCGCTTTCGACGACTTCGTCCCGCTCGATCCTCGATTCGGTCGCCGCCCGCGTCGACGAGGCACGCGACATCACGCGCTACATCGTCAATCTTCTGATCTTTCTGGGGCTGCTCGGCACATTCTACGGCCTTGCCACGACGGTGCCCGCCGTCGTCGAGACGATCCGCTCGCTTGCCCCGCACGAAGGTCAGACGGGGATCGAGGTGTTCGAGAGCCTGATGACCGGGCTTGAGGCGCAACTGGGCGGGATGGGAACGGCGTTTTCGTCGTCGCTGCTGGGCCTTGCCGGGTCACTCGTGGTGGGGTTGCTCGAACTCTTCGCCAGCCATGGCCAGAACCGCTTCTATCGCGAACTCGAGGAATGGCTCTCGGGCGTCACCCGCGTCGGACTCGGGACACTCGAGGGCGAAGGTCACGGGGATCAGTCCGCGGTCGCAGCGGTGCTCGAGCAGGTCGTTTTGCGGCTTGAGCAGATGGAGGACCGCGGTTCCACGATCGAGGTCGAGGTGCTGCGCGGGATCGATGCGCTTGGCACGGCGCTGTCGGGGATGGTGGAGCGTGACGCCGCGGCAGCCCGGATGATGGCCGACAGCCTCGGGCGGATCGCAGACGGGCAATCGGCGATTGCCGCCGCGCTTCAGGAAGGCGCGAGCGCAGGCAGCATGGAGCGCGCGCACGAGGCCGAGAACCGCATGCGACTGCGGTCGATCGATACCCAGCTTCAGCGCATCTTCGAGGAAATTGCCGAAGGCCGCCAGCAGAGCACGTCGGAACTCCGCGCCGACATCGCCGCGCTGACGACGGCGGTGCGCCTGCTCGCGCGCAGTCAGGGCTAGACCATGGCGCTGAGCCGCCGCAACGGAACGCGGATGACCGGGTCGATCTGGCCGGGCTTCGTCGATGCGATGACGGCGCTGCTGCTCGTGCTCATGTTCGTGCTGTCGATCTTCATGATCGTGCAGTCCGTGCTGCGCGAGGCGATCACCCGGGCCGAGGCGGAAATCGACGCGCAGTCCGAGGAGATCGCGCGTCAGGAAGGCGAGATTGACCAGAAGGACGACCGGATCGACGCGCTGAGCCGCCAACTCGAAGGGCTCGCCGAGGCGCTGGGGCTAGAGCGGGCAGCCGCGGCGGACCTGCGCACGACGCTTGAGGCTGCGAATGCCGGGATCCTCGAACGCGAAACCCTCATCGCGACCCTGCGCGGTGATCTTGCCAACGCGGATGCGCGCATCGGGGATTTCGAGGCGCAGGTTCTCGCCCTTCTGTCGGAGCGTGACTCCGCCCGGGCCGAGGCCGAGGGGCTTGCGTCGGCCGAGACGGCGCTGCGGGCGGCTCTGGCGCGCGCGCGCTCCGAAATCGACGCCGCAACCGAGGCGGCGCGCCTTGATGCCGCCCGGCGCGAGGCGCTCTCGTCGCTTTTGGCCGAACTTCGGAGTGAGTCGGAGGGCCTCAAGGCCGAACTGACCGCATCCGAAACGCAGCGGCTGGTCGATGCCGAGGCCGCGCGCGTCCTGCGCGAGCGGCTGGCCGGGGCGGACGCGGAACTGACGGCGATGACGCTTGCGCTCGAGGAAGAACGGCGCCGCGCCGAAGAGATGCTGACGCTGCTTGCCGCCACCGAGGCCGCGAGCGACGATCTGGAAGTGCGCCTCGCCGCGGCACTTGCCGATCTTGAGATGAACGGGGCCGGGGCCGAGGCGACGCGGGCCGATCTCGAAACCCGGCTGGCCGCAGCGCTCGAGGATGCAGCCGCGAGGGCGGGCGAAGCCAACGACCTGCGCGAGCGTCTGGCCGAGGCGATGGCCGCGCGTCTGGCCGCCGAAGAAGCCACCCGCACCGTCCGTACCAGCGCGGAAGTCCGCAGTGCGCTGCTCGCGCAGGCCCAGAGCGAACTGGCCGCGCGCGAGGCGGAGGGGGCCGAGGCCGCGCGGCGGCTCCAGCTTCTCAACCGGCAGGTCAGCGAACTGACGGCGCAGCTTGCAAGCCTTCAGGGCCTGCTCGACGCCGCCGAGGCGCGGGATGCCGATGCCAAGGTGCAGATCGAGGCGCTCGGGAACCGGTTGAACGGCGCACTGGCCCAACTGGCAAGCGAGGAACGCCGCCGCGCCGATCTCGAGGCCGCCGAGCGTGAACGGCTTGAGCGCGAGGCCGCGGTCCTTGCCGCCGAGGCGCGCTCGCTCGAGGCGCAGGCGCGCGAGCTTGCCCGCTTCCGCTCGGAGTTCTTCGGGCAACTCAGCCGGCTTCTTGCCGACAGGCCGGGGGTGAAGGTGGTGGGCGACCGGTTCGTCTTCTCGTCCGAGGTGCTCTTCGCGCCGGGGTCGGCCGATCTTTTGCCCGATGGCATGGTCGAGGTGGCGCGCGCTGCCGACACCTTGCGCGACATCGGCGGGCAGATTCCCGAGGGGATCGACTGGATCCTGCGTGTTGACGGGCACACCGACAACATCCCCCTCTCGGGCGAGGGGGCCTATGCCGACAACTGGGCGCTGAGCCAAGCGCGCGCCCTGTCGGTCGTGCGCTATCTGCAAGACGATCTGGGCTTCCCCCCCGACCGGCTGGCTGCCACGGGCTTTGGCGAATACCGCCCCGTAGCCGCCGGCAACACGCCCGAGGCGCGGGCGCAGAACCGGCGCATCGAACTCAAGCTGACGGAGCGCTGAGGGGCTGGCCGGGGGCGGCGGGGGACCTATCTACGTCAAGCAGCAACCTCTAAGGACCGCAGTCATGCCCCATGTCGCCCAGAAATCCCCCTTTCTCGTCGAAGTCGAAGCCGGCAAGAGCTATTTCTGGTGCGCCTGCGGGCTGAGCATGCGACAGCCCTTCTGCGATGGCTCGCACAAGACGACGTCGGAGGAACCGGTGCGCTTCACCCCGCAGCAGTCGGGCCGTGTCGCGTTCTGCGGCTGCAAGCATTCGGCCAAGACACCACTCTGCGACGGGTCTCATTCGCGACTGTGATCGCCGCCGCTGCCTATCCCGATGAGCGCGAGCCAATGCCGGCGCAGGGCTGCCTGAAGGGCCAGTCCGGAGGCGGCATCGTTTCCTTCGGCCGCATGCGTCGCACAGGGTGCGCCATAAAGGGCGCGCGCGTGGGATTCGACATCGAAATCCCGCGCGCGGACGAATGACCTGCCGCCGGGCCGCACCTCTCGCAGCGCGTCGATCCGAAGGTGCCAGAGCACCTCGCCACCCGCGGGGCGCGCAACCAGCCACGGAACCGGTCCGAACAGGATCCCGTGCGGTTCGACATGCAGAGGCACCGCGTCGGAGGCGCCGGCCACGATCACGACGCTTTCCGATGCGAGGATCGCCTCTTGGAGACGCGCAAGCAGGTCGGGGTTGCTGACACGTTTCCACCCGGTGACAGGTGCCACAGCCTCGGCTTCGATCAGAAGTTCGATGTCGGGTTCGAGCATCATCCGCCGCCGCCGGCCCAGCCCTGCAAGCAGGGTCTCGGTCAGATTTTCGACCCGCCGCGCCGCATGGCTTCGACCTACCTGATCCAGAAGGGTCGCGCCCGCCTGCAGGGCCGAGAAATCCGTGGCCCCGAGCGGCAGCGCCGCAATCGACCCCGGGAGTGCCGCAGGAACGGCCGAGGAAACGGGCTTTGGACCGCTGCGGCCGACCTGCGCCGAAGGCGCAACCCAACGCCGCCTCCCGTCCAGATCAACGCGCAGGTCGAGCCCGTCGAGGATCTCGCGCGCAGCGTCGCGCATGCGCGCCGCCGTCCGGCGCGACACCGCGAATTCGGCGACGATGTCGTCCAACCCGACCCCTTCGGCGCGGGTCCCGAACAGGACACACAGCCGGATCAGGGCACGCGCCTTGCCAAGGTTCATGGACTCCTCCAACGAGTTTCTTTTGCTTTCATCCAGATAATCCGTAACGGCACCGGCCCCTCGGGCAGAATTGAAGGGTAAGACCCCCGAATGACAAAATCTGTCCACACCCATATAAGGAACGTCTGATCAACGGCTTCGGCTCCGCCAAGATGGCCGTGGGACTCGTTGTGCCACCTGAAGACGTGCGTCCGTGGACTGTTTTCGTGCATTGCGAGCCGGCTGAGCGGCCCTTTCGTGGGT
>JBIKVM010000030.1:0-20199 GCA_044356825.1 Limisphaerales bacterium | reverse complement strand
CCGCGCTGCGCGCCATCGCCGACAGCGCGCCGCTGCCGATCTGGCGCACCGGGGCGGGGGGGATGGTGCTGTGGGCGAACGCAGCCTATGCCGAACTCGTGGCGCGCAAGATGGGCGACGATGCCGGCCTCGCATGGCCGCTGCCCGTTCTCTTTCCGCCTGAGTGCGGGCGCGGGCGGGCCTGCCTCCAGATCGACGCAGCGCCCGATCTCTGGGTCGATCTGCATGCCCTTCCAGCCGCCGAGGGAGAGATCGTCTTTGCCCTGCCCGCCGATGCCGCCGTCAGGGCCGAGGCCAACATGCGCGCCTTCCTGTTGACGCTGACGCGGGCCTTTGCGCATCTGCCGATCGGGCTTGCGATCTTCGACCCGCAGAGGCGGCTTCAACTCTTCAACCCTGCACTGTCGGACCTCACGCAACTTCCGCCCGATTTTCTCTCGGGGCGGCCCACGCTCTATGCCGTCTTTGACGCCATGCGCGACCGCCACATGGTGCCCGAGCCGCGCGACTACAAAGGTTGGCGCCAGCGGATCGCCGCGCTCGAGACCGCGCCCAGCATGGGGGACATGCAGGAAACATGGCTGCTACCCGGGGGTGTGACCTATCGCATGACCGCGCGGCCGCAGGCCGATGGCGCGCTTGCGTTGCTGATCGAGGACATCACCGACGAAATGGCGCGCAGCCGCGTTGACCGGGCGCATCTCGAGCTTGGGCAATCCGTCGTCGATGCGCTCGACGAGGCGATCGCCGTGTTTGCGCCCGACGGATCACTCGTGATGTCGAACGCCGCCCATGCCGCGCTGTGGGGAATCGAACCCGAGACGACGCTCGAGGACGCCACACTCGGCGCAACCCTTGCCGTCTGGCGCCAGCGCTGCGCCCCCGACCCGATCTGGACGCGGCTCGAGGCCTTCATCGCCGCGGGCGAGGGGCGCCCCGCGTGGCGGGGGGGCGTGCGCCTCGCGGACGGGCGCGCGCTCGGCTGCCGCGTAGTCCCGATCAGGGGCGGGGCGACGCTGGTTGCCTTTTCGCTCGACGGAGGCGATCGGGCATCGGTCGGACAGATCGCCCCGCGCCCGCGCGGGAGGCGCCCACCCCCGACCGAACGGGACCGACCGACCGGAACGGGCTAAGCGGCCCCGCGCAGGGCGCGAGTGGCGGGTGCGATGGCCGCCGGATCCCACGACGATGCGAAGCCCCTTTGCCTTGCGCCGCGTCACATTCTATGCTGCGGACATGACCAATCGCGATACCGTCGTGCTCGAGATCCCGCTCGCCGATCCCGCGGCGACGGACGCGCTGGGACGCACGATCGCCGCTGTCCTGATGCCGGGAACGACGGTTCTGCTCGAAGGTCAACTCGGAGCGGGCAAGACCGCGCTCGCGCGCGCCATCATCCGCGCCCGGCAGACAGCCGCGGGCGAGAAGGCCGAAGAAGTCCCATCGCCAAGCTACACGCTGGTGCAGACCTATCGGGCGGGCGCAGACGAGATCTGGCATGCCGACCTCTACCGGCTGTCGGGTGCGGGCGATCTCGAGGAAATCGGCCTCGACGCCGCGCCGGAGGGAGCACTGCGCCTGATCGAATGGCCCGACCGACTGCCGCCCGACGCCGTGCGGGGCGCGCTGCGCATCGCCCTTGTCCCCGAGGGGACCGGCCGGCGGGCGCGGATCGAGATCCCCGCGCACCACGCGGCCCTTGCCGCCGCCCTCAGGCACCCCCTTCGCCCGGATCCTGCCCATGGCTGATACACTTCACCACGCATCCGACCGCTCTGCCGCGGCTGACCTGTTCCTCGCCGGCGCCGGCTGGTCCGGCGCCGCGCGCCACCCGCTGGCGGGCGATGCCTCGATGCGGCGCTACGAACGGGTGCACCGCAACGGGGCAAGCGCCATCCTGATGGACGCCCCGCCCGGTTCCGGCGAGGATACCGCCCCCTTCGTGCGCATCGCGCGCCACCTCGCGGCCATCCGCCTCTCGCCGCCCGGGATCATCGCCGCGGACGGCGCGCGCGGGTTCCTGCTGCTCGAGGATCTGGGCGATGATCTCTATGCGCGGCTGCTCGAGACCGGCCGCGCAGACGAGGGCACGATCTATGGCGCGGCCGTCGATGTTCTGGCGCATCTGCAGTCCTGCCCCGCCCCGGCCGGTCTGCCCGCCTGGGGCGTGGCCGAGATGGCAGAGGCCGCCTGTCTTGCCGCGACCTGGTATGCCTGGGGCGCGACAGGCACCCGGCCCGATCCTGCACCGCTGCGCGATGCGATGGTGGCGATCCTCGCGGCGCGGTCTGAGGGCCGGCCTGTCCTTGTCCTGCGCGACTATCACGCCGAGAACCTGATCTGGCTACCCGGGCGGGCGGGCATCGCGCGCGTCGGGCTCCTCGATTTCCAGAACGCCGAGATGGGGCAGCCGGGATACGACCTGATCTCGCTCGTGCAGGATGCGCGGCGCGATGTGGCCCCCGCGACGGCCGAGGCGATGACCGCGCGTTTTGCCGCCGCGACGGGGCGCGAGCATGCGGCGCTGGCGCGCGCCTGCGCGGCGCTTGGCGCGCAGCGGGCGCTGCGGATCCTCGGGGTGTTCGCGCGCCTCTGGCTGCGCGATGGCAAGCCGGGCTATCTGCGGCTGATCCCCCGCGTCTGGGGACAGCTGCAGCTGAACCTCGCCGATCCGGGGCTTGCCGACCTCGGGCGCGTCGTGGCCGGAATGCTGCCCCCGCCGACCGATGCCGTCCTTGCCGCGATCAAAGACCGATGCCCGCCCGCCCCGCCGCGCTGATGCTGATGTGCGCGGGCTTCGGCACGCGGATGGGCGCGCTGACGGCCGACCGGCCGAAGCCGATGATCGAGGTCGCGGGGCGCCCCCTCATCGATCATGCGCTGGCACTCGGGGATGAGGCGGGGATCGCGCGCAAGGTCGTGAACCTGCACTGGCGGCCCGAGCCGCTCGCACGCCATCTGGCGGGGCGGGCGGATGTCGCGCTGTCGCATGAGAGCCCCGAGATCCTCGACACGGCAGGCGGGGTGCGGGCGGCGCTCGGGCTGCTGGGGCCGGGGCCGGTGTTCATCCTCAATACCGATGCGGTGTGGACGGGCGAGAACCCCCTTCGGACCCTCGCGCAGGTGTGGCGGCCGGGGATGGGCGCGCTCCTGTGCCTCGCGCCGGTGGGGGCGGTACGGGGGCGGACGGGGGCGGGGGACTTCACGCTTGGGCCCGACGGGCGGATCGCGCGGCGGGGCGGGATGGTCTATCTCGGGGCGCAGATCATGGATGGCGCGGTGCTTGCGGCGCTGCCCGAGGGGCCGCGGCCGATGGGCCCCGTCTGGGACGGGCTGATCGCCGAGGGGCGCGCCTTTGGCTGCCTGCACCGGGGCGGGTGGTGCGATGTCGGCCACCCGGGCGGCATTGCCGAGGCCGAAACGATGCTGGCCGAAGAGGCCGGCGATGGCTGAGTGGGGCGGCGTCTACGGGCTGCCGCCGGGGGTCGATTTCGCGGCCGAGGTCGCGGCCGGTCTGCGCGCTCGCATGGCGGAAGAGGCGCCCGAGACGATGGCGCGCGTGCGGATCTACGTCAACACGGCGCTCATGCGGCGGCGGATCCTTGCGGCGTTGGCGGCGGCGGGGCCCGGCTTTCTGCCCCGGATCGCCGTCGTCTCGGAAATAGGGTCCGATCCGCTCTGCACCGATCTCCCGGCGCCGGTCAGCCCGGTGCGGCGCAAGCTCGAACTCGCGCAGTTGATCGAGCGGTTGATCGCGCACGCCCCCGACACGGCACCGCGTGCGGCGGCCTTCGACCTTGCGCGCACGCTGCACGACCTGATCGAGGAAATGGCCGGCGAGGGGGTCGCGCCCGCGACGCTGGCCGCGCTCGACGTGTCGGCCCACGCAGCGCATTGGGACCGTGCGCGGCAGTTCCTCGCCATCGCCACGGGGCTCGCCCTTGGCCCCGACGCACCCCCCGACGCAGCGACACGCCAGCGCGCGGGGGTTCTTGCCCTCAGTGCCGAGTGGGAGGCACACCCCCCCCCGGACCCGGTTCTGGTCGCGGGATCGACCGGATCGCGCGGCAGCACGGCGCTGCTCATGCAGGCGGTGGCGCGGCTGCCGCGCGGGGCGCTGATCCTGCCGGGCTACGACCCCGATCTGCCGGCCGAGGCGTGGGCCGCACTCGACGACCGGATCGGGGCCGAGGATCATCCGCAGACCCGCTATCGGCGGCTTCTGGACCGGATCGGGGCGGACCGGGGTGCCGTCGGCCCCTGGACCGCGGCCCTCCCGCCCGACCCTGCGCGCAACACGCTGATCTCGCTTGCACTTCGCCCTGCCCCCGTTACCGACCAGTGGCTTGCCGAGGCGAACAAGGTGGGCGACGCGATGGTGGCGACGGCCGGCATGACGCTGATCGAGGCGCCCAGCCCGCGCGCCGAGGCAGGCGCGATCGCCCTTGTCATGCGCGAAGCGCTGGAGAGCGCGGGGCAGCGCGTCGCCCTCGTCACCCCGGACCGCACCCTTGCGCGCCAGGTCGCGGCGGCGCTCGACCGCTGGGGGATCGTCGCGGACGACAGCGCGGGCGAACCGCTCGGGCAAACGCCGCCTGGGCGGCTTTTGCGCCATGTCGCGGACCTGCGCGGCCGACGGGCCGGGATCCTCGATCTGCTCGTGGTGCTCAAGCATCCGCTTGTCTGCGCCGGGCCGGGTCGGGGCGCGCATCTGGGACGGGTGCGGGCGCTCGAGGCGCGGCTGAGGGCAAAGGGGCCGGTCTTTCCTGATGGCGCGTCACTCGGGCAGGCGCTGGCGACGATGGCTGCGGCTGGGCAGGACGCGGCCGAATCCGAGGTCTGGGGCGCGTGGCTTTGCCCCCTGCTCGACCAGGCGGCGGCACAGGGCGGCAGCGCGCCGCTTGGCCAGCACGTCGAGCAACATCGCACGCTGGCCGAGGCGCTGGCGCGCGGACCGTCGGCTGAGGGCGCCGCGCTCTGGCAGGGCCCGGCGGGCGAGGCGGCGCGCGGCGTGATGGACAGGCTCGCCGCCGACGCCGGGGCGGGCGGAGCCTTTGACGCGTCGGGCTATGCGCGCCTTCTGGCCGATCTGCTCGGGGCCGAGACGGTGCGCGAAGGCGCCGCCGCCGACCCGCGCGCGATGATCCGAGGCACGCGCGAGGCTCGGTCGGAAACGGCCGACATCATCATCCTCGGAGGCCTCAACGACGGTGTCTGGCCATCGCTGCCCCCGCCCGACCCGTGGCTCAATCGGCCGATGCGCATGGCGGCGGGCCTCGTGCCGCCCGAACGGCGGATCGGCCTTGCCGCGCATGACTTCATGCAGGCCGTGGCGGCGCGCCGGGTGATGCTGACGCGCGCGCTGCGCGACGCCGAGGCGCCAACGCTGCCCTCGCGCTGGCTGAACAGGCTGACGAACCTGCTCGGCGGGATGACGGGTCACAGGGGGCCCGAAGCGCTGTCGGCGATGCAGGCGCGCGGGGCGGCGTGGCTTGGCCTTGCCACAGCCCTCGAGGCGCCAGAGTCGCCGGTGCCGCGCGCACCCCGCCCCTCACCGCGCCCGCCGCCGGTCCAGCGCCCGCGCAAGCTGTCGGTGACCGAGATCGAGACCCTGATCCGCGATCCCTATGCGATCTATGCGCGCCATGTGCTGCGGCTCGAACCGCTCGAACCGCTTCGGCCTGAGCCCGATCCTGCGCTGCGTGGATCGGTCCTGCACAAGGTGCTCGAGGGGTTCGTGGGCGGGCGCCCCGGCCCCGAGGACGAAGCCGCAGCTGTGGCGCGGCTGATCGCGACGGCACAGCGCGTGCTGCGGGCCGAGGTGCCCTGGCCGACGGCGCGCAGCCTGTGGCTGGCGCGCATCGCCCGGGTCGCATCGGCGATCGTCCGGCACGACCGTGCGCTCGGCGGCGTACCCGTTGTGGTGGAACGGCGCGGCGCGGTGTCGGTCGGAGAGACGGGCTTCACCCTCTCGGGTCGCCCCGACCGGATCGACCTTGGCCCCGACGGGCGCGCCATCGTGACGGACTACAAGTCTGGCCAACCACCAAGCCCCGCCAGGATGGAGCATTTCGACAAGCAACTTCCGCTGCTGGGCGCGATGACGGAACGCGGCGCCTTCCATCCGCCGGGTGCGGTGCGGGTTGCAAGGATGGCGCATTTCTCGCTGGCCGATCCGAAGGCGGGCAAGCCGATCGAGCCCGGGGAGGGCATGCTGGACGAGGTATGGGGGGGGCTTGTCGCACTCATCCGCGCCTATAGCCTGCCGGCGCAGGGCTTTACCGCCCGACGTGCGGCCGAGCGCGACGACAAGGCGGGGGAGTATGACGGCATCTCGCGCCATGGCGAATGGGACATCGCCGATCCGGCGGTGCCCGTCGATGTCGGCTGGGGACTTGGGGGTGGCGGGTGATGGACGACGCCACGGCCCGCCAGATCGTCGCCTCGGATCCAGTTGCCTCGACGTGGCTGTCGGCCAATGCCGGGTCGGGCAAGACCAAGGTTCTGACCGACCGCGTCGCGCGCCTTCTGATCGGGGGCACCGAGCCGGGGCGGATCCTGTGCCTGACCTATACCAAGGCGGCGGCGGCCGAGATGCAGATCCGCCTGTTCCGCCAGCTCGGCGGCTGGGCGATGCTGGACGATGCCAAGCTGGCCGAAGCGCTTGGCGGCCTCGGCGTGGCAGCGGTTGACGCGGGTCGCCTCGCCGAGGCGCGGCGCCTCTTTGCCCGGGCGATCGAGACGCCGGGGGGGCTGCGCATCCAGACGATCCACGCCTTCTGCGCGGCGCTCCTGCGGCGCTTTCCGCTCGAGGCCGGGGTCTCGCCGCTGTTTTCAGAAGCCGACGAACGCTCGATCGCCCTCCTGCGCAGCGAGATCGTCGAGGACATGGCCGACGGACCCGAGGCGGGGCTGGTCGATGCGCTGGCGGCCGATCATTCGGGCGGCGATTTCGAGGCGTTGACGGCCTCGATCGCGGCGCGGCGCGATCGGTTCGCAACCCCGCTCGACCTTGCCGGGGCGCTCTCGGCACTGGGGGCGCCGGCGGGGCTCGATCGGGACGGGGTGCTGGCCGCCGCCTTCGCGGGGGACGAGGGTTCGGTTCTGGCCCATGCAGCCGAGGTGATGGCGGCCGGCCTCCAGTCTGACCAGGCGGCGGCCGCCACGATGAAGGCCCTGGTTCCAGCCATGGCGGCACCCGATCTGGGCGACCTGCGCGCGCTCGAGGATCTGCTGCTCTATCGCGGTGAAGCCACCGATCCCTTCGGCCCCAAATCCGACAGGATGCCGACCAAGGCGCTGCGCAACCGCCACCCCGACGTGTTCACGCCCCTTGCCGCGCTGATGCAGCGCGTGGCGCATGCGCGCCGGCTGCGGGTGGCGCTGGCGGCGGCAGAGCGGACGGTGGTTCTGCACCGATTTGCCAAGGCCTTCGTGCGCCACTACGAAGCCGCCAAGGCCCGCCACGGCTGGCTCGATTTCGATGACCTCATCACCCGGGCGAGCGGGCTGCTCGCGGCCTCGCCGTTGGCGCAATGGGTGCTCTACCGGCTCGACGGCGGGCTCGATCACATCCTCGTCGACGAGGCGCAAGATACCTCGCCCGGCCAGTGGGCCGTGATCGCACGCCTCGCCGAAGAGATGACAGCGGGCGAGGGCGCGCGCGACGGGGTGCCGCGGACGCTGTTCGTGGTGGGAGACAAGAAGCAATCGATCTATTCCTTTCAGGGCGCCGACCTCTTGGCCTTTGACCGGGTGCAGGGGCAGTTCTCGGCGCAGATGGCGCTGTCGCAGGCGCCCTTGCGCAGCCTGACGCTCGATCATTCCTTCCGGTCCTCGGTCGCGATCCTGCGCGCCGTCGATGCGACCTTCGCGCCCGAGGGCGAGGCGGCACTCGGGACCGAGGTACGCCATCTGGCATTCCAGGGCGCGATGCCGGGCCGGGTGGAACTGTGGCCTGCGCCAGAGGCGGAACCCGCGGCCGACGAGGGGGACTGGACCGACCCGGTGGACCGCCCGGGGCCGGGCGACCCCGAGGCGGTCCTCGCTCGCAAGATCGCGGCCCATGTGCGCGACCTGATCGCTGCCGGCACGACCATACCGACCCGCGCCGGTCCGCGGCGGATGCACGAGGGCGACGTGCTGATCCTCGTGCAGCAGCGCCGCCGGCTCTTTGCCGAGCTGATCGCGGCGTGCAAGGCGGCGGGGCTTCAGGTGGCGGGGGCAGACCGGCTGCGGCTGGGGGGCGAAATGGCGGTGCGCGACATCGCGGCGCTTCTGTCCTTCATCGCCAATCCGGCCGATGATCTGGGGCTTGCGACCGCGCTCCGCTCGCCCCTGTTCGGCTGGGACGAGGAGCGGCTCCACGCGCTCGCGCAGGGGCGCTCGGGCGATCTGTGGTCGGCGCTCCGGCAGGATTCGGCCTCGGCCGCCGTGGTGGCGGTGCTGGGAGATCTACGCGACCGGTCCGATTTCCTGCGGCCTTTCGACCTGATCGACCGGATCCTCACCCGCCACGACGGCCGCCGGCGCCTGATCGCGCGCCTCGGGGCCGAGGCCGAGGACGGCATCGACCAGCTTCTGGCGCAGGCGATGGCCTATGAACGCGATAGCGTGCCCTCGCTCACGGGGTTTCTGGGCTGGATCGAGGGGGCCGATGTCGAGGTCCGCCGGCAGGCGGATGCGGCGGGCGCGCGGCTTCGGGTGATGACCGTGCATGGGGCCAAGGGTCTGGAGGCACCCATCGTGATCTTGCCCGATTGCGGCGACCGGCGGGTGTCGGATCGCGACGAGATCGTGCTGGCCGAGGGGTTGCCGCCACTGCGCCGTGCGGCATCGAAGGAAGAACGCCCCGACGCGATCGCGCGCGCCCACGACGAAAGCGGCGCCCGGGCCGAGGCAGAGCGGCGCAGGCTTCTCTATGTCGGCATGACGCGGGCCGAGGCGTGGCTCATCGTCGCGACGCCGTCAGTGCCGCGGTCTGGGCAAAGCTGGCACAAGCTCGTGGAGGAGGGGCTGCGACGGGCGGGCGCCGAGGCCTGCGATACGCCGACCGGCACGGGGCTGCGGCTGGCGCATGGCGCATGGCCCGCGGCCGATTCCGTCGCACTCGCCCGGACAGCCCCGCCCGCGTTGCCAGTGCTGCCCGACTGGGCACGCACCCGCCCCCGCCCCGCTGCCTTCGTGCCCGACTGGATCAGCCCCACGGATCTGGGCGGTGCCAAGGTGCTGGGCGAAGCCGGGGCGGATGCGACCGAAAGCATGGGCGCGATGGCCTATGGCAGCGCGCTGCACCTGCTGCTGGAGCATCTGCCCGATGTGCCAACTGCCGAGCGCGCCGCCATTGCCGCGCGCCTCGTGCCCGATGCCGCGCTCCGCGCCCCGGCGGTGGCGCAGGCGGTGGCGCTGATCGATGCACCGACGCTGCGCGATGTCTTCCACCCGGGAGCCGGGGCGACGGTGATGCGCGAGGTCGCGCTGGCCACGCCGGGCCCCGGCGGCATCCCGTTGATGGGCATCATCGACCGGCTGATCCTGACGGAGGGCCGGGCGCTTGCGATCGACTACAAGACAAACCGGATCGTGCCTGCGGACGCGGACGCCGTGCCCGAGGGTCTTGTGCGGCAAATGTCCGCGTATCGCCACGCGCTCGGCGCAATCATGCCGGGACGGCGGATCGAGATCGCGATCCTTTGGACCGCGACAGGCCAGATGATGACGCTCGACCCCGCCGCGCTCGACCGCGCGGCGACCGAGATCGGGCTTGGCGGTGCCGCTTCGGGCGACCTTGACGCGGGGGGGGGCGATCCCTAGCTTGGGCCGGTTACCGACCCCGATGGAGATATGTCATGGCCACCACGCCCGTCACCGATGCGACCTTCGAGGCCGAGGTGCGCAACTCGCCGATCCCGGTCGTCGTCGACTTCTGGGCCGAATGGTGCGGGCCGTGCCGGATGATCGGCCCGGCGCTCGAGGAATTGTCGGCCGAATACGCGGGCCGGGTGAAGATCGTGAAGGTCAATGTCGATGACAACCCCGCCTCGCCCGCGCAACTGGGCGTGCGGGGGATCCCGGCGCTCTTTCTGTTCAAGAACGGGCAGGTCGTGTCGAACAAGATCGGCGCGGCGCCCAAGGCCGCGCTGCAAAGCTGGATCAACAGCGCACTCTGAGCGGGGCCGGGCAGATGGCCGAGGGCGGCGCGCCGGGCTGGCACGGCACCACGATCCTTGCCGTGCGACGCGGGGGCCGGGTCGTGGTCGCGGGCGACGGACAGGTGAGCCTCGGGCAGACCGTCATCAAGGGCACGGCGCGCAAGGTGCGCCGGCTCTCGCCCGGTGGGCATGAGGTGGTGGTGGGATTCGCGGGGTCGACCGCGGATGCCTTCGCGCTCCTCGAGCGGCTCGAGAAGAAGCTCGAGGCGATGCCAGGCCAGATCGGGCGGGCCTGTGTCGAGCTGGCCAAGGACTGGCGCACCGACCGCTATCTGCAAAAGCTCGAGGCGATGCTGATCGTCACCGACGGCGCGGGCCTCTTCGTGGTGACGGGGGCGGGGGACGTGCTCGAACCCGAGCACGACGTGGCCGCGATCGGGTCGGGCGGGATGTATGCGCTCGCGGCCGCGCGGGGGCTGATGGAGACGGACGGCGACGCCGAGACGATCGCCCGCAAGGCGATGGCGATCGCGGCCGAGATCTGCGTCTATACGAACGGCAACCTGACGGTCGAGACGATCGGCCGGGACTGAGCGCGAGGATCCCCCATGACCGACCTGACCCCGCGCGAGATCGTGGCCGAGCTTGACCGCTTCATCGTCGGGCAGGCCGAGGCCAAGCGGGCGGTGGCGGTGGCGCTGCGCAACCGCTGGCGCCGCCGTCGCCTGCCCGAGGGGCTGCGCGAGGAGGTCTATCCCAAGAACATCCTGATGATCGGCCCGACGGGCGTCGGCAAGACCGAGATCTCGCGCCGGCTCGCCAGGCTCGCGCGCGCCCCCTTCCTCAAGGTCGAGGCGACGAAGTTCACCGAGGTGGGCTATGTCGGGCGCGACGTGGACAGCATCATCCGCGATCTGGTCGATGCCGCGATGATCGAGACGCGCGCGCGGATGCGCGAGGCGGTGCGCGACCGCGCCCACCGCGCGGCCGAGGACCGGGTGATCGCGGCGCTCGCCGGCCCCGACGCGCGCGAGCAGACTCGCGAGATGTTCCGCGGCAAGCTCAAGCGGGGCGAGCTCGATGCCACGATGATCGAGGTCGAGGTGGCCGACAGCGCCAACCCGCTGGGTGGGCTCGAACTGCCCGGGCAGATGGGCGGGATGGGGGCGGTGAACCTCGGCGACCTGCTGGGCCGGGCCTTCGGCGGGCGGCGCACGCGCAAGCGGATGAGCGTGGCCGAAAGCCATACGGTGCTGCTCGGCGAAGAGGCCGACAAGCTGCTCGACGACGAGGCGGTGAAGCTCGAGGCGCTGCGCGCGGTGCAGGAGGACGGCATCGTCTTCATCGACGAGATCGACAAGGTCTGCGCGCGCGCCGAGACCCGCGGCGCGGATGTGAGCCGCGAGGGCGTGCAGCGCGACCTCCTGCCGCTGATCGAGGGCACGAGCGTGTCGACCAGGCACGGCGCGGTGCGTACCGACCACATCCTCTTCATCGCCTCGGGGGCCTTCCACATCGCCAAGCCCTCGGACCTCCTGCCCGAATTGCAGGGGCGGCTGCCGATCCGGGTGGAGCTGAAGCCGCTCACCGAGGGGGATTTCGCCCGCATCCTGACCGAGACGGAAAACGCGCTGACGCGGCAATACGCCGGGCTGATGGCGACCGAGGGGGTCGAGGTCGTCTTTGCCGAGGACGGGATCGCGGCGGTCGCGCGCATCGCGGCCGAGGTGAACCGCAGCATCGAGAACATCGGGGCGCGGCGGCTCCATACGGTGATGGAGCGGATCTTCGAGGATCTGTCGTTCGATGCGCCCGAGCGGGCCGGGGCGCGCGTCGTGATCGATGCGGCCCATGTCGAGGCGCATCTGGGCGATCTCGCGCGGTCGTCCGACCTCAGCCGCTACGTCCTCTAGCCTCAGTGCGCCCGGGCGCGGCGCAGGCAGACATACCACGCACCCCCGCCGCCGTGGCGGGCGTGCGAGGGCATGACCTCGAGCACGATCCGGTCAAGCGGGGGCAGCGCAAGCCAGCGGGGTAACTGGTGGCGCAGCACGCCGCGGGGCACCGGGATCGGGCCGTCATCCTCGCCCTCGCGACCCTTGCCGGTGATGACGAGGACAAGGCGCAGACCGGCTGCATGCGCCTCGCGCAGGAAGGACACGAGCGCGGGGTGCGCTTGGGCAAGGGTGAGGCCGTGCAGATCGATGCGCGCCTCGGGCACGGATTTGCCGCGCCTGAGGCGAGCGGCCGCATGGCCATCGAGGCGCGTGGGCGCGCGGGCAAAACGTTCGGCAAGCGACGGCGCCAGATCGATCCCGGATGCCGCAGCCGGTGCCGTGGCGCCGATCCGAAAGGGCCTGATGGCTGCAGCCGGGACGACAGCACGCGCATGGGGGGCAACGGGTTCGGGAATGGCCGAGGGCAGAGCGGCCTTCTTCCGCGCGCGCGCGTTCAGGGGGCGCGCCGTGCGGGCGACGGCGTCCCAGAGATCCTGTTCGTCATTGGCGATGCGTCTTGGCATCGCGCCCACCCTCCGGTTGGCACCGACCGCATCCCGCGCGCCTCATTCCGAGGTGGCGACAAGCTGCCAGTTCGGATCCTTGGATGCCATCTTGCGCGCGAAGGTCCAGACATCGCGCTGCCGGCGGATCTCGGTCGGGCTGCCTTCGACGATATCGCCCGCCGCATTGCGTGCAACCGATGTCAGTTCCCCGACGAATCGGACGGTCAGTTGCGCCTCGCGCGTGTCGCGATCGAAAGTCGCATCGTGGAGCGTCAACTCGCGCAGGCCGATGAAATGTGCCTCGATCACGAGGCCTGCGCTCTGGCGCTGGTCGATGACGTCGGCGAAGCTCTGATAGACATCGGGCGACAGGAAGGGCACCACCGGGTCGAGATCGCCCTTCTCGAACGACATCAGGATCATCTCGTAGGCGCTCCGCGCGCCATGGAGGAAGTCACCGACGCCAAACGCGGGTTCCGCCTGCTTCATCGCGGCCAGCGCGCGTGCGGCATCGCTGCCCTCGGCCACATGGTCGACGATGTCGCGATCCGGCCCACCTTCGATCACCTCGAAGTCGCGGCGGCGCGCCTTGGGTTCGATCGCCGAGGGCGGGGGGGCGGGGGGCTTCTCGAAGCCGTCGCGGGTGCCGAGCACCCGACGCAAGCGCAAGATCAGGAAGATCGCGATACCGGCGAGGACCAGAAGCTGGATGATCGGCGAATTCATGGGTTCCCCACTGCAAGACGGCGCCTTCGGTATCTATGTCGCGATGCCGCACCTGTCCACCGTCCGCGGCGTCCTTATCGCATCCACCCGGCCGTGCGGGGATTGAGGGACGGGGCCACGGGTGCTAGAGTTCTGGGAGAAGTGCATTCGAGAGGCGGACCATGACTGACGACCAGACCCCGGCCACCCCGGCGCAACCCCCTTCCCAGCCAGTGGCGCAGCCCAGATTGCAGATCCTGACGCAGTGCATCCGCGACGTGTCGTTTGAGAATGCGCTGGCTCAGAAAGGACAATACACGGGCGAAATGACGCCGGTGGTGGAAGTGCAGGTCTCGCTCGACGCGCGCCGGCAGGGCGCCGAGAACCGCTTCGAAGTGATCCAGAAGTACCGCATCACCGCCAAGGACCGCGCCACGACCGAGACGGTGTTCCTCATTGAACTCGACTACGGGGTGCTCGTGGCGATCGACGGTGTTGCGCCCGATCAGATGCATCCCTTCCTGCTCATCGAAGTGCCGCGGCAGGCGTTTCCCTGGGTGCAGCGGATCGTGGCCGATCTGACGCGGGACGGGGGCTTTCCGCCGCTGCGCCTTGAGCAGATCGATTTCCTGGCGCTCTATCGGCAGGAAATCGCGCGGCGTGTGCGGAAGCCGGCGGCTGGCGATGCGCAGGCCGACGCTCAGCCCACGTCGTAACGCAGCCAGAGAGCCGTCGGCCCCAGACCTTCGACGAGTTTCATGTGCAGCGCCTTCTCGGCGTCGCTGAGGCGGGGCGCAAGCGGGCGGGGGCGCGGCCCCGGGCGCCAGTCGGCGTCGGCGACGCCAGATTGCGCGGTTGCACCGGGCTGGGGGGCGGCCTGAACACTCAACCCGAAATCGGGTTGACGGCCCCCCACGAGCTCAAGATAGACCTCTGCCAGCAACTCGCAGTCGAGAAGAGCGCCATGCCGCGTGCGGGCGGACAGATCGACACCGAAGCGGCGGCAGAGCGCATCGAGGCTGGCAGGTGCGCCCGGGAAGCGCGCGCGCGCCATCGCGAGCGTGTCGAGCGCTGCAGCGGGCGGCAGTGACGCAAGTCCGAGCCTGCTGAACTCGGCGTTGAGAAAGCGCAGATCGAAGGCGGCGTTGTGGATCACGAGGCGGGCGCCCTCGATGAAGGCGCGCAATTCCTGGGCCACCTGGGCAAAGAATGGCTTGTCGCGCAGGAAATCATCTCCTAGGCCATGAACCTCGAAGGCTTCGGTCGGCACGCTGCGCTCGGGGTTGAGGTAGCGGTGAAAGGTCCGGCCTGTCGGCAGGTGATTCCACAGCTCCACCGCGCCGATCTCTACTATCCGATGGCCTTCAGCGGGGTCGAGGCCGGTGGTTTCGGTATCGAGCACGACCTCACGCATCGCGGCTGCTCCGGATATAGGCGATCAGGGCATCGGCATAGGCTGCGACGACCTCGAGCGACAGCGTCTCGACGATGTGGTCGGCACGGGCTCGTTTCTGGTCGTCGGGCATCTGACGGGCGAGGACGGCGGCTAGTTCCGCCTCGGTCATGCCCCCGCGGGCAATGAGGCGCGCGCGCTGCACGGCGGGGGGTGCGGTGACGACGAGAACCGCGTCGCAGCCGCTCTCCGCGCCCGTTTCAAAAAGAAGGGGGATGTCGAGCAGCACGATGTCAGCCCGCGACGCGGCGATGAAGGCCTGCCGGTTGGCTGCAACCAGCGGATGGACAATCGAGGAGACGCGATCGAGAACCGCGGGTTCGGCCGCGATCAGCGCCTTGAGTGCTGGGCGCGAGACGGATCCGTCAGCCGCGATGGCGGCGGGAAAGACAGCACCGATCGCCGCTGCGGCTGCGCCGTCCGCCGCGTACAGGCGATGCACGGTCGCATCGGCATCCCAGACGGGTATCCCGCGGGCGGCAAAGGCGGCTGCGGTAGTGGACTTGCCCATGCCGATTGAGCCGGTCAGGCCAAGGCGAAACGGGGCCTTCATGGTCCGAGGACCGCGCGGCGCAGCGCTTCGTCTACCACGGGCTCAAGCCCGAACCAGCGGGCAAAGCCAGGCACGGCCTGATGGAGAAGCATGCCCAGACCGTCGACGGGGCGCAGACCTCGCGCGCGTGCCTGGGTGAGCAGGTCGGTTTCGAGCGGAGTATAGACGAGATCGGAAACGACGACCCCCGCTACGGCACGGGAAAGGTCGATCACGAGCGGCGGCTGCCCGGACATACCGAGCGATGTTGTGTTGACGATGACCGAGGCATCGGCGACGGCGCTGCTGCGCGCCTCCCACTCGATCGTCTCGACACGGTCACCGAAGGCCTTGGCGAGGTCAGCCGCGCGATCCAAACTACGGTTCGCAAGGAGGATCCGAGGGGTGCCACGGGCCAGAAGAGCATGCAGGACGGCGCGCGCGGCTCCACCGGCGCCGAGCACCAGCGCAGGGCGGTCGGCAGTGTTCCAGCCCGGGGCCGCCTGATCGAGATTGTGCAAAAAGCCGGGAGCGTCCGTGTTCTGGGCGTGATAGCCTCCGCCGGGCAGGAAGGTGAGGGTGTTCGCCGCGCCGATGGCGCGCGCGGCGGCATCGGCGGAGGCAGCTCCGGCGAGTGCCGCTTCCTTGTGGGGGAGGGTG
Organism: Limisphaerales bacterium; assembly: GCA_044356825.1. GTDB lineage: Bacteria > Pseudomonadota > Alphaproteobacteria > Rhodobacterales > Rhodobacteraceae > JAUREX01. The sequence continues at coordinate 4,195 of JBIKVM010000030.1, read as the reverse complement.
ACGTTGACGCCGACGAACCCCGCACGCGGCAGAGCCGCGAGGACCTGCGGCAGATCGGCCGGCGCGACATCGAGAGGGACGTAGTGTCCTGGCAAACCATGCCGGGCCAGCCAGTGTCCGTGGAGTCGCGGGGACCGGCTGTGTGCGACGGGGTGGCCAATGACGCCTGCAAGCGGGATGCGTGGCGCACTCATGACTCGAGCACCCCGTGTCGGCGGAGTATGTCGAGGAGTGGCGTGAGCGGCAGGCCCAAGATACCCTCGCGCGAGCCTGAAACATCGGTGAACAGGTCGGGATGATCCTCGTAGCGGTAGCAGCCGACACTCTCGAGAATGCTGGGCAGGCCAGCAGCCAGATGTGCGTCGATGTCGGCCGGGCCAAGCAGGCGCATCTGCATCCGGCAGACTTCCACATGGCGCCAGATCGGGCGATGCTCGGAGTATAGAACGGCGGCCGAATGGAGGCGGTGCGTCCGCCCCGAGAGGCGGGAGAGCACACTCGCAGCCTGCGCGGCCGTCTCGGCCTTGGCGAAGATCTCTCCTTCGCAGTCGAGGATCTGGTCGGCACCGATCACATATTGGACAGCGCTCGCTCGCGCCGAAGCGCGGCGCGCCTTGGCTTCGGCGAGCGCATCAGCGATGTCGCCGGGCGCTGCCTCCTCGGCCGCCAGCGCGGCGCGAAGGCTCTCTTCGTCGATCCGCGCCGGCTGAACGGCAAAGCGCACTCCGGCGGCTTCGAGCAGCGCGCGCCGTGTGGCGGAGGCAGAAGCGAGGAGGATCCGCGGTTCGGTCATGTGGACAGGGTTGTGGATGTTCTTCTCATGGCTACCACGGGGCGCGACCGTGCGGAAGGGCGGGGCGGAGAGTGACACCGTTTTGGGGGAGATGAACGGAAAGTCGCAAGTGACAACCCCGATGTTCGGAAGCTTTGGCGATGGGTGTGGAGGGCGCGACGGGATGACAGAAATGGGCCGACAATACACAGGACACGGGATGATCATATGGAATAAAAGTAATATATTACATGTGTTTAACTTTGTCTTGGCGGCTCTGTGAGCAACTTTTCGATCGCTTTCCACAGCAGGGATGCTGGGGCGAGCTTTGTGGAGAAACCGGGATATCCAGATGTCCACAGGGTATTCAACAACGGAATCCTTTCTATGATAGTTCCTTCGGAAGAAGATAGGAGAGGTCTGACATGGCGGATATCTATCCCTGGGTGAAGGCCCTGCACATCGTCTCGGTCATCTCGTGGATGGCGGGTCTGTTCTATCTGCCTCGGCTTTATGTCTATCATGCCGAGCGTGTCGCGGCGGAGTTACCGGCAGCGGAAGAGTTGTTCTGCACCATGGAGCGCCGATTGCTGCGGGCGATCATGAATCCGGCCATGATCGCGACCTGGGTTTTCGGGCTCCTCCTCGTTCTGACACCCGGGATCGTGGACTGGTCGCTTGCATCGTCGTGGGTCAAGGCCGTGGCGGTTCTGGCCATGAGTGCGTTTCACATGTGGCTTGCGCGCGTCCGACGCGAATTTGCCGAGGGGCGCAACCAGCGGACGGGCCGCAGCTATCGGATCATGAACGAGGTTCCGACGCTCCTCATGCTGGTGATTGTCTTTGCAGTGGTGCTGCGGTTCTGAAGGGCAGGTTGACTTTGGGCATGATTTCGCGCTAGGAGGCCGTTGGGCGGCCATCCGGCTGAACCCGTTCCCCCTACGACAACATGCTCTGCCGCCATGAGCGGCCGACCCGGAGACAGACATGCAGCAGCTTCGGCTAGCCGAACTCAAGGCCAAGACCCCGGCCGATCTTCTGGCCATGGCCGAGGAGTGGGAGATCGAGAACGCGTCGTCCATGCGCAAGGGCGAGATGATGTTCAGTCTCCTCAAGGAGCACGCCGAGGAAGGCTGGGAGATCGGCGGCGATGGTGTCCTCGAAGTTCTGCAGGACGGTTTCGGGTTCCTGCGCTCGCCCGAGGCGAATTATCTGTCTGGACCCGACGACATCTATGTCTCGCCCGAGATGATCCGTGTCTGGTCCTTGCGGACGGGTGACACGGTAGAGGGCGTTATCCAGGCACCGAACGACAATGAGCGCTATTTCAGTCTGACCAAGGTGACGCGGATCAACTTCGACGATCCCGAACGGGCGCGCCACAAGGTGCACTTCGACAACCTGACGCCGCTCTATCCCGATGAGCGCTTCAAGCTCGAACTCGAGGATCCGACGGTGAAGGACCGCTCGGCGCGGATCATCGATCTTGTGGCCCCCATCGGGAAGGGCCAGCGCAGTCTGATCGTGGCGCCGCCGCGGACGGGCAAGACGGTGCTGTTGCAGAACATCGCACATTCGATCGAGCAGAACCACCCCGAGTGCTACATGATCGTGCTCCTCATCGACGAGCGGCCCGAGGAGGTGACCGACATGCAGCGCAGCGTGAAGGGCGAGGTCATCTCCTCGACCTTCGACGAGCCGGCGACGCGCCATGTGGCGGTGGCGGAGATGGTGATCGAGAAGGCCAAGCGGTTGGTCGAGCACAAGCGCGACGTGGTCATCCTGCTCGATTCGATCACGCGGCTCGGGCGGGCGTTCAACACGGTGGTACCGTCCTCGGGCAAGGTGCTGACCGGGGGGGTCGATGCCAACGCCCTGCAACGCCCGAAGCGCTTTTTCGGCGCGGCACGCAACATCGAGGAGGGCGGATCTCTCACGATCATCGCGACCGCGCTGATCGATACGGGCAGCCGGATGGACGAGGTCATCTTCGAAGAGTTCAAGGGCACCGGCAACTCGGAGATCGTGCTCGACCGCAAGGTGGCGGACAAGCGGATCTTCCCGGCAATGGACATCCTCAAGTCCGGAACGCGCAAGGAAGAGTTGCTCGTTCCCAAGAACGATCTGCAGAAGACCTATGTTCTGCGCCGGATCCTGAACCCGATGGGGACGACGGACGCGATCGAGTTCCTGATCTCGAAGTTGAAGCAAACAAAGAGCAATTCGGATTTCTTCGACTCGATGAACAGCTGACGGCCCTGAGGGGGGAGCCGGGTGGACACGATCTTTGCGCTCGCGACAGCCCGCGGCCGGGCAGGCGTCGCGGTTGTGCGTCTATCGGGTCCGCGTGCCGCAGCAGCGGCACGCGAGGTCGCGGGTGCCTTGCCGCCCGCCCGCAGACTGGCGCTGCGGGAGATTCGCGACGGGACCGAGGTGCTCGACCGCGCGCTGGTCGTACATTTCCCGCGTGGCGCGAGCTTTACGGGAGAAGAGGTCGTCGAACTCCACCTGCACGGGAGCATCGCCATCGTCCAGGCGGTGCTGCGCCGCATCGGGAGGATCGAGGGTCTGCGCCTCGCGCAACCGGGAGAGTTCACGCGCCGGGCACTCGCGAACGAGCGGCTCGATCTCTCGGAGGTCGAGGGTCTCGCTGATCTGATCGAGGCCGAGACCGAAGCGCAACGCCGGCAGGCTATGCGTGTGATGGCAGGAGCTCTTGGCGAGAGGGCGGCGCAGTGGCGCAAGGCAGCGATCGCGATCCTCGGGCGGGTGGAAGTCGGCATCGACTTCGCCGAGGAGGATCTTCCGCCCGAGGAGAGCTTGGGAGTCACTCGGGCCATCGGGGATCTGATCGGGGATCTGGAGGCCGAGCTGCGCGGCTACACGGCGGCGGAACGTATCCGTGAGGGCTTCGAGGTCGCGATCCTCGGACCACCCAACGCGGGGAAGTCGACGCTCCTGAACCGACTGGCGGGGCGAGAGGCCGCGATCACCTCCGAGATCGCCGGCACCACGCGCGACGTGATCGAGGTGCGGATGGAGATCGGCGGTCTGGCGGTGACTTTGCTCGACACTGCTGGGTTGCGCGAGACGACAGATCCGGTCGAGGCGATCGGGATATCGCGGACACGGACGCGGGCGGAGGCCGCTGACCTCCGGATTGTCCTGATCGCTCCGGATGGCAGCGGGGCGGACGATCTCGCGCTTGGGCCCGACGATATCGTGCTGCATGGCAAATGCGACATCACCCATCGCACCCCGGGTGTGTCGGGGCGAACAGGCGAGGGAATAGATGCCCTGTTTGCGCAGATCGCGGAGCGCTTGGGCGCACGGACGGCCTCGGCGGGGCTAGTGACGCGGGCGCGCCATCGCGCCGCAGTCGAAGGTGCGGTGCGCGCCTTGCAGGCCGCGGCGGAGCCCAAG
>JBIKVM010000259.1:0-3481 GCA_044356825.1 Limisphaerales bacterium | reverse complement strand
GGGCGCGGAATTGCGCGCCGAGGATCTGCGGCAGGCGCTGCGGCAGCTCGACTCCATTGTCGGGCGCGTTGATGTGGAGCATATACTCGACGAGATCTTCGCCGCCTTCTGCATCGGCAAGTAGGAGTGTTTCACGTGAAACAGCACCCCGTCGTCATCATCGGTGGAGGGCATGCCGGAACCGAGGCAGCGGCCGCGGTGGCACGGATGGGCGTGCAGGCCCTGCTCGTGACGCATGACGCCTCGCGGATCGGCACGATGTCGTGCAATCCGGCAATCGGTGGCCTTGGCAAGGGCCATCTTGTGCGCGAGATCGATGCCCTCGACGGGGTGATGGGCCGTGCCGCGGACTTAGGGGGTATCCAGTTCAGGCTCCTCAACCGCTCAAAGGGGCCGGCGGTGCAGGGGCCGCGCACCCAAGCCGATCGAGCGCGCTATCGCGCGGCGGTTCAGGGACTGCTTGCGGAAATCGATGGGCTGTCCATCCTCTCGGGCGAAGTGATCGACATCGACTGCTCTGGCGGCCAAGTCCGTGCCGTCGTGCTCGCCGATGGCACCCGGATCAAGACGGCGGCTGTCATCCTGACCGCGGGCACATTTCTAGCTGGCGTCATGCATTGCGGCCAAACCCAGACGAGCGGGGGTAGGGTCGGCGATGCCGCAAGCCTGCGTCTCGCCGCGCGGCTGGCCGAAATCATGCCCTCACGCGGGCGGCTAAAAACCGGGACGCCTCCACGCCTCGACGGGCGCACGATCGACTGGAGCCTGACAGGCAGCCAACCCGCGGACGATGAGCCGGTGATGCTCTCTTTCCTCAATACCGCGCCCGTGCTGCGTCAAGTGTCGTGCGGCATCGTCCACACGAGCGCGAAGACCCATGAGATCATCGCGGAAAACCTGCATCGCTCGGCCCTTTATGGCGGCGCGATCACGTCGGTGGGGCCGCGCTATTGCCCCTCAATCGAAGACAAGGTCGTGCGGTTCGCCGACCGCGAATCGCACCAGATCTTTCTGGAGCCGGAGGGTCTGGACGATCCGACGGTCTATCCCAACGGCCTGTCGAATTCGCTGCCGGCAGAGATTCAACTCGGCATCGTCCGCTCGATCCCGGCACTTGCCAATGCGCGGATCCTGCAGCCCGGATACGCCATCGAATACGACTATTACGACCCCCGGGGACTAGATCCCACCCTCGAAACCCGGTCGGTCGCAGGGCTTTACCTTGCCGGGCAGATCAACGGGACGACGGGGTACGAGGAAGCCGCCGCGCAAGGCCTCCTGGCCGGGTTGAACGCGGCCTGTCTGGCAAGCGGGCGGGAACCAATCCGTTTCTCGCGCGCCGACTCCTATATCGGCGTCATGATTGACGATCTCGTCACGCGTGGCGTGAGCGAACCCTATCGCATGTTCACCTCGCGCGCGGAGTTCAGGCTGAGCCTGAGGGCTGATAACGCCGACCAGCGGCTGACCCCGCGCGGCATCGTGGCCGGCTGCGTCGGCGTGGCGCGAGCCGAGGCCTATTCGCGCAAGGCAGAGGCCATTGAAGCCTTGCGCGGAACGCTCGAGGCGCAGGTTTTCACCCCCAATGCCCTGCGCGCGGCCGGGATCGAGGTCAGCCTCGATGGCGCACGTCGCAGTGCGCTCGAGGTTCTTGCGTTGTCGGGCGTCGGCGTCGACGATGTTGCCCGGCTCGTCCCCGAACTCGCCAAGGCCGATCCAGCCATTGCGGCGCAACTCGCCTGTGATGCAGCCTATCTCAACTATCTGCCGCGCCAACGCGATATGGCCGAGGCGCTTCAGCGCGACGCAGCGGAGCGGATCCCGGAGGATTTCGATTACGGCACCATTGGTGGCCTTTCCACCGAACTGCGCATCAAGCTCGAGCGGCAGCGCCCGGCCGATCTCGATCAGGCGGGCCGCATCGAGGGGATGACGCCGGCGGCACTTCTGCTCATCCTCGGCCGCTTGCGCCGCGCGCGGCCGCAGCGGGCCGCGAGATGACGCCAGAGGCGCTTGCGGCGCTAGCCGGATGGCACATCGACGTGGAGGCGCATCAGCGCCTCGCACGCTTCGTTGGCCTCGTCGAACGGTGGACTAACAAAATCAATCTGATTGCTCCGACACCGACCGACCAGATTTGGCAAAGGCATGTAGCCGACTGCGCACAACTGCTCCCGTATATCCCCCGAGATGCGCGGCGTCTGGTCGATCTGGGCTCTGGAGGCGGGTTTCCAGGGGTGATTCTCGCGATCCTGACGGAGGGCCGCCAGCCACTGCCGGAGATCATCCTGATCGAAAGCGACGGCCGAAAGGCGGCGTTCCTGCGCACAGCCGCAGCGACACTCAGCCTTCAGGTCCGAATTGAGGCTGCGCGGGCCGAAGCTATCCTACCGCTGAGCGCTGATGTCGTGACGGCGCGCGCCCTCGCACCACTTGGCACGCTCATGCCGCTCGTCTTGCGCCACCTCGCGCCGGAAGGCGTTGGCATTTTGCCCAAGGGCAGGCATTATCGCATCGAACTTGCCGGGAGCGACACGGCGGGGCTCTCGATCCGGTCGGAGCCGAGCCGGACTGACCCCGAGGCGGCGATCCTGTTGATCGGGCGGGCGAGAGATGGACGAGACTGAGCAGCGCGCCATGCCAAGAATCATTGCCATCGCCAACCAGAAGGGCGGGGTTGGCAAGACGACGACCGCTGTCAATCTGGGCGCAGCCTTTGCCGAGGCCGGTCGGCGCGTGCTGATCATCGATCTCGATCCTCAGGGCAACGCCTCGACCGCACTTGGCATCCCGATGGAGGCGCGTGCGATCAGCATGACAGAAGTTATTCTTGGCGAGGCGCGTCTTCACGACGCCATTCGCCCGACGGAAACAGAGACCCTCCGCATCGCACCGGCGACCACCGATCTGTCGGGGATGGGCCTGCACCTTGCCCAGCAGAAGGGAAGGCTGCGGGTTCTGCGCGGGGCGATCCGCGAGGCTGCGGCGGACGCGATTGCCGGCTTTGACATCATCTTGATCGATTGTCCGCCATCGCTGAACCTCCTCACGCTCAACGCGCTCGCGACCGCAGATTCCGTGCTTGTACCGTTGCAGTGCGAGTTCTTTGCGCTCGAAGGCCTCACGCAGCTTCTGCTCACCATTCGCGAGTTGCGTCAGGTGACCAATCCCGAGTTGAGGATCGAGGGGATCGTGCTGACGATGAACGACCCGCGCAACCGGCTTGCCCGCGAGGTTGAAAAGGATGTGCGCACGACGCTGGGCGCGCTCGTGTGCGAGACGGCGATCCCGCGCAACGTCCGCATCAGCGAAGCACAGTCGCATGGTAAGTCCGTGCTGAGCTACGATCGCCTCTCGAAGGGCAGCGTCGCCTATCAAGCGCTTGCGCGGGAGTTGCTCGGCCGGGTTCAGGCGGTGCCGAAGGAGGTTGTGGCATGAGCGGTGGCAAGACACCTCCGCCGCGCCTGGGCCGCGGGCTCTG
>JBIKVM010000149.1:0-7244 GCA_044356825.1 Limisphaerales bacterium | reverse complement strand
GCCCGGCAAAGACGAGGGCCGCGAAGACGAAGTTGAAGGCCGGCCCCGCGAAGATGGTCGCGGCCCGCGCCCACAGCGGCGCGCCCGCCATGGTGCGCCGGCGCGCCCGCGCGTCGGTCGGCGCCGCCCCGGCCGTGACCGAGGCGGCATCGGCATCGCCCGCGAATCGGACATAGCCCCCGAGCGGCAGCGCCGCGATCTGCCAGTGCGTGCCGTGCCGGTCCGTCCAGCCCGCGATCTTCGGGCCGAAGCCGATCGAGAACACCTCGGCATGGATCCCCGACCAGCGCCCGACGATGTAATGGCCGTATTCGTGCACCCCCACGATGATCGAGAGCGCGAGCACGAAGGCCGCGAGCGTCCACACCAGCCCGCCGAAGCTGGGGATCAGACCCAGAAGTTCCATCCGTCCTATCCCCCGGCCAGCGTCCGCGCTGCCTCGTCGGCACGCCTGCGTGCCAGATGGTCGAAGTCGAGCACGATCTCAAGCCGGTCTGGCGCGGATGTGAAGCCGGGCTCGGCCGACATCCGCGCGAGCGTCGCCTCGACGATGGCGGCCATGGCGGTGAATCCCACGCGCCGGTCGAGGAAATGGTCGAGCGCGATTTCCTTGGCGGCGTTGAAGACCGCCCCCGCCATGCCGCGTGCAGCCATCACCTCGCGCGCAAGGCGCAGCGCGGGAAAGCGCACGGGGTCGGGGGCCTCGAACGTCAGCGCGCCGATCCGCGCGAGGTCGAGCCGCGCCACCGGCAGCGGCGCGCGGTCGGGCCAGTTCAGCGCATAGCCGATGGCGTGGCGCATGTCGGGCGGACCCAGATGCGCGATCACCCCGCCATCGACATGGGCGACCAAGGCGTGGACGATCGACTGCGGATGCACGAGCACCTCGATCCGCTCGGGCGGGATGGCGAAGAACTCGCGCGTCTCGATCAGTTCCATCGCCTTGTTGAAGAGCGAGGCCGAATCGACCGAGATCCGCGCGCCCATCGACCAGTTGGGGTGGCGCACCGCCTCGGCCGGGGTGGCGCGCGCCAGCCGGTCGGCCGGCCAGTCGCGGAAGGGCCCGCCCGAGGCGGTGATGATGACGCGCTCGACCGAGGCCATGTCCTCGCCCGCAAGCGCCTGGAAGATCGCCGAATGCTCGCTGTCGACGGGCAGGATGCGCGCGCCCGCCGCGCGCGCCGTCGCGATCAGGAGCGGCCCGGCGCAGACGAGCGATTCCTTGTTGGCAAGCGCGACGGTGGTGCCGCGGGCGGCGGCGCGCAGCCCGGGCACGAGGCCCGCGGCCCCCACGATCGCCGACACGGCAAGGTCGGCGGGCCGGTCGGCCGCCTCGGCGATGGCCTCGGGGCCGGCGGCGGCGGCGATGCCGCTGCCTGCCAGCGCCTCGCGCAGATCGTCGAGGCAGTCGGGATAGGCGGTGACGGCAACCTCGGCCCGGTGGGCGCGCGCGGCGGCGGCAAGTGCCGCGATGTTGCGCCCCCCCGTGAGCGCCACGACATCGAAGGCGTCGGGCGCGCGCCCGAGCAGGTCGAGCGTGCTCTGCCCGATCGACCCGGTCGCCCCGAAGACGCTGATCCGCCGCATCCCCTACCCCGCGATCCGCAGCGGAAAGCCGGTGACGAGGGCAACCGCCCCCATGAGCGCGGCCGCTCCGATCATGCCGTCGAAGCGGTCCATCACGCCCCCATGCCCGGGGATGAGGTTCGAGCTGTCCTTGACCCCGGCGCGGCGCTTCAGCGCGCTCTCCCACAGATCGCCCGCCTGCGCGGCGCAGGCCAGCACCACCGCAAGCAGCGTGGCGAGCGCGAGGCCCCCGCCCGTGACGCCGAGCATGGCCGCGCCCGCGCCGCCCACGAGCGCGCCCCCGACCCAACCCGCGAGCGTGCCCGACCAGGTCTTGCTCGGGCTGATGCGCGGCCAGAACTTGGGTCCGCCCGCGATGCGGCCGACGAAATAGCCGCCCACGTCCGAGGCCACCACCACGGCGATGAGCCAGAGCGTCCAGCCCAGCCCGTCGCCCCCCGGCGCCGAGCGCACACTCCACAACGACAGCCCCGCGAGCACGGCAAGGCTGCCGTAAAGGGTAAAGACGCGCCGCCCCGCCGGCAGCGCCGCGAGGGCCACCAGCGCAGGCAGCAGCGCCGCGAGCGGGACCGCCAGCACGGCAGGCGCCGTGAGCGCGCCCGAGACGACCGCGCTCGCCCCCGCAAGGCCCATGGCGGCGCGGGCCGGGGCGCGTTGCGCGGGATGCACGAGATGGGCAAGCTCCCACAGCATCGCCCCGACGATGAGCGCGACGAGCACGAGAAACCACGCCCCCCCGAGCCACAGGTCGAGCGCGCCGATGGCGACGAGCACGAGCGCCGAGCCGAGCCGCGGCCCCAGATCGCCAAAGCGGCCGCGGATCATGCCCTAGACCGCCGCAACCGCCCCGAAGCGCCGCTCGCGCAGCCCGAAGCGGGCCATGATCTCGGCCAGATGGGCAGGCAGGAAGTCGGGCCACAGGACGGGCGAGAAGTCGTATTCGGCATAGGCGGCCTGCCAGGGCAGGAAGTTCGAGACGCGCATCTCGCCCGAGGTGCGGATCACGAGGTCGGGGTCGGGCAGATCGGCGGTGTCGAGCGCGCGCACCAGATCGGCCTCGGTGATGGCGCCAGGCGCGACATCGCCCCGCCGGGCGGCCTCGGCGAGCGTGCGCGCGGCGCGCAGGATCTCGTCCCGGCCGCCATAGTTCACCGCGACCGTCAGGTTCAGCAGCGTGTTGGCGGCCGTGCGCGCCTCGATCCCCGCCATCAGCGCCTGCAGCCGCGGATCGAGCCGCGCGCGGTCGCCGATGAAGCGCAACCGCACGCCGTTGGCCGACAGCCGGTCGGCCTCGCGCTCGATGTAGCGGGCGAAAAGCGCCATGAGGCCGATGACCTCTTCGGTCGAGCGCTTCCAGTTCTCGGTCGAGAAGGCATAGAGCGTGAGCCAGCGGATCCCGAGCCCCGGCGCCGCGGCGACGATGGCGCGCACGCGCTCGGCCCCGCGCCGGTGGCCGACAAGGCGCGGCAGGCCGCGGTTGGTCGCCCAGCGGCCGTTGCCGTCCATGATGATCGCGACGTGCTGCGGGCCGGCGCGTCCGGGGTGGGCGGGGTCGGGCGATGCAATGGCCAAGTCGGCCGTCCTTTCGTGCTCAAATGGTCAGACGTGCATGATTTCCTGCTGCTTGCCCTCGAGCGTCTTGTCGATCAGGGCAATCATCCGGTCGGTCAGCTCCTGGATCTCGTCGGCCCAGAGCTTCTGGTCGTCCTCGGGCATGCCGGCGGCCTTGGCGCGCTTCAGCCGGTCCATACCGTCGCGCCGCACGTTGCGCACCGCGACGCGGGCGTGCTCGGCATATTGCCCCGCGACCTTGGTCAGTTCGCGCCGCCGCTCCTCGTTCAGCTCGGGGATGGGCAGCATGATGATGGGGCCGTTCGTCTGCGGATTGATGCCGAGGCCCGATTCGCGGATCGCCTTCTCGACCTTGCCGATCATGCCGCGGTCCCAGACGTTGATCGTCACCATCCGCGGCTCGGGCACGTTGACGGTGCCAAGCTGGTTGATGGGCGTCATCTGCCCGTAGGCCTCGACCTGGATAGGTTCGAGCATCGAGGCCGAGGCGCGACCGGTGCGCAGCGAGGCAAGCTCGGTGCGCAGCGCGGCGACGGCGCCATCCATGCGCCGCTGGAGGTCGTCGAGATCGAAGTCGGTATCGTCAGCCATGCCCTTGCTCTGCCCTGTGGTCGGTTCGGATCAGCCGTGAACGCGCGTGTAGGTCCCCTCGCCCTGCAGGATGCCGCGGAAGCCGCCGGGTTCGTCGAGCGAGAAGACGATGATCGGCAGGTTGTTGTCGCGGGCCAGCGCGATCGCCGAGGCATCCATGACGCCGAGATGCTTCTGCAGCACCTCGTCATAGGTCACATCGTCGTAGCGGCGCGCGTCGGCGTGCTTCTTGGGGTCCTTGTCGTAGACGCCATCGACCTTCGTGCCCTTGAAGATCGCCTCGCAGGCCATTTCGTTGGCGCGCAACGTCGCGGCCGTGTCGGTCGTGAAATAGGGGTTGCCGGTGCCCGCGGCGAAGATGCACACGCGCCCCTTCTCCAGGTGGCGCACGGCGCGGCGGCGGATGTAGGGCTCGCAGATCTGGTCCATCGGGATGGCCGAGATGACGCGGGTGAAGACGCCGAGCGCCTCGAGGCTCGCCTGCATCGCGAGCGCGTTCATCACGGTCGCGAGCATTCCCATGTAGTCGGCGGTCGTGCGCTCCATCCCCTGCGCGCTGCCCTGGAGGCCGCGAAAGATGTTGCCGCCGCCGATGACCATGCAGATCTCAACGCCCATGTCGTGGACCGATTTCACCTCGGCCGCGATGCGCTGGACGGTGGGGGGATGCAGCCCGAAGCCCTGGTCGCCCATCAGCGCCTCGCCCGAGATCTTCAGCATGACCCGCCGATAGAGGCGCGCGGCCGGGGCGCGCGGGGTGGGGGCGGGGGCGGAACTGGGCATGGATATCCTGTCGGGTGCGCGATGCGCCGGGACGGCGCGGGGGCGGTCTGTAACTCGGGCGCAAAATGTCGCAAAACCGCTGCCGGATCAACGGCAGAACCGCCGCCTCGGGAAGAAAGCGCATGACCACGCCCGCCGGTGCCCCGGCCCCTGCCCTGCCCGCGCTGCTCGCGCAGGCGCCGCGCGACCGGCCGGTTCTGATCGCGGGGCCGACCGCCTCGGGCAAGTCGGCGCTGGCACTGGCTTTGGCCCGCGCGCAGGGGCGCGTCGTCGTCAACGCCGACGCGCTGCAGGTCTATGCGCGCTGGCGCATCCTGACCGCCCGCCCGACCGCCGAGGACGAAGCGGCCGCGCCGCACCTGCTCTACGGCCATGTCGGCGCGCGCGAATCGTGGTCGGTCGGGCATTGGCTGCGGGCGGTGGCGGAGATCATCGCGCTCCATCCCGGGGCGGTGATCGTCGGGGGCACGGGTCTTTACTTCACCGCCCTGACCGAGGGGCTGGTCGAGATCCCGCCGATCCCGCCCGAGATCCGCGCTGCCTCGATCCGGCGGCTGGCCGAGGCTGGCGCCGAGGGCCTGCTGGCCGACCTCGACGCCGCGACGGCGGCGCGCATCGACCGGCGCAATCCGGCGCGGCTGCAGCGCGCGTGGGAGGTACTGGCCGCGACCGGCCGCGGGCTTGCGCTCTGGCAGGCCGCGACGCCGCCCCCGATCCTGCCGCCCGGACGCGCAACCGCCTGCGTGATCGAACGGCCACCCGCCGATCTTGCGCGACGTATCGACGCGCGCGTCGCGGCGATGGCCGCGGAGGGGGCCCTCGAGGAGGCCGCGCGCGCCCTGCCCGACTGGGATCCGACGCTGCCGTCGTCGCGTGCGATCGGCGCCGCCGAATTCGTCGCCCATGTTCGGGGTGCGACCACCCTGGAATCAGCCATTGCGGCGGCGCAGGGCGCGACGCGCGCCTATGCCAAGCGCCAGCGGACATGGGCGCGCAACCGTCTCGGCGACTGGCCGCGCCTCGTGCTCGGTGGCGCGGTCGAGGGCGGCCGCGGGGCCGACGCGGGGCCGACGCGGGGGGCCGGGCGGGCCGCAAGGTCGCAAAAACCACCCCAAGCGTCGAAACCCGGCATTGACGGACGGCCCGGGAACGGGCGTAAATGCAAAGACGCGGATTGAGGGATCCGCTGCTGTCGTGTGGGGCGGTCCGGAAACAGGGCGCGCGTCCGCACCCGCAACATGTTCGTCCTGAACGGGAGAGGTAAAATGACACTGCACAGCCCGACGACCCGCGCGATCCACCCTGCGGCGCGGCTTTTTGCCGCCGAGTGCGACAAGGGCCTGCTGAGCCGGCGCGAGTTCCTGACGCGCGCGACGGCGCTTGGCGTCGCGACGCCGCTCGCCTACGGCCTGCTGGGCCTCGGCGCGCCCATGGCCGAAGCGCAGACGCCGGTTGCCGGCGGAACGCTGCGCATGAACATGGAGACCCGCGCGCTGAAGGATCCGCGCCTGTGGGATTGGTCGGAGCTCGCGAACTTCTGCCGCGGCTGGCTCGACTACATGGTCGAATACAACGCCGACGGCTCGCTGCGCGGCATGCTGCTCGAAAGCTGGGAAGCGAACGCCGACGCGACCGAATACCTCATCCGCATCCGCCAGGGCGTGAAGTGGAACAACGGCGACGATTTCACCACCGATGACGTGGTCTTCAACCTCGAGCGGTGGTGCGATGGCACGGTCGAGGGCAACTCGATGGCCTCGCGGATGGCGGCACTTGTCGATTCCGCGACCAACAAGATGCGCGAAGGCGCCGTCACCGTCGTTGACGCCACCACCGTGAAGCTCAGCCTCTCGAGCCCCGACATCGCGATCATCGTCGGCATGGCCGACTATCCGGCCGCGGTCGTGCACCGCGCCTATGATGGCGGCGACCCCGCCGCGAACCCGGTCGGCACGGGCCCCTACCTGCCCGAGACGAACGAGGTTGGCCGCCGCCAGACCCTTGTACGCAATGCCAACCACACCTGGTGGGGCACCGCGGTCTATGGCGGGCCGTGGCTCGACAAGATCGACTACATCGACCTTGGCACCGACTCGGCCGCCGTTCTGGCCGCGGCCGGCTCGGGCGAAATCGACGCGACCTACCGCACCGCCGGCGACTTCGTCGATGCGTTCGACGCCATCGGCTGGTCCGTCTCCGAGGCCGTGACATCCGCGACCCTTGCCGTGCGCTTCAACCAGGACGCGGCGGACTACAAGGACGTGCGTGTGCGCAACGCGCTCCAGATGGCGGTCGACAACGCGATCGTGCTCGAACTGGGCTTCGGCGGCCGCGGCTCGCCGGCCGAGAACCACCATGTCTGCCCGATCCACCCCGAATACGCGCCGCTGCCGCCGCTCGTCGTCGATCCGGCCAAGGCCAAGGCACTGATCGACGAGGCGGGCATGGGCAGCCACGAGTTCGAGCTCATCTCGCTCGATGACGACTGGCAGGCCGCGACCTGCAACGCGGTAGCAGCCCAGTGCCGCGACGCGGGCATCAACGTCAAGCGCACGGTCCTTCCCGGCTCGACCTTCTGGAACGACTGGACGAAGTATCCGTGGTCGGCGACCGAGTGGAACATGCGCCCGCTCGGGGTGCAGGTGCTCGCGCTCGCCTACAAGTCGGGCGTCGCCTGGAACGAGAGCGCCTTCGCGAACGCCGAGTTCGAC
>JBIKVM010000232.1:0-4478 GCA_044356825.1 Limisphaerales bacterium | reverse complement strand
CCCCGGCAGCGTCGCGCCGACGACGCCCCCGGTGCTGAGTTCGACCCGCGCGAGATACCACCGCCCCGGCGCGCTCAGCGGTCCGTGGAGGTCGTTGGCCAGAAGCGGCCCGCCGGCAACCGCGCGCGGCCCGATCGCGGCCCAGGCGTTCGAGGCCGCGGCAAGGGGGGCGGCCGCCGCGCCGCCGAGGCCGGGCGCGAGGGCCGCGAAATCCGAGATCTCGGCGCCCGCGGGCCCCGCATCCTCGGGCAGGATGTCGGCGAGCCGCCGCTCG
This sequence comes from Limisphaerales bacterium, assembly GCA_044356825.1. Taxonomy (GTDB): domain Bacteria; phylum Pseudomonadota; class Alphaproteobacteria; order Rhodobacterales; family Rhodobacteraceae; genus JAUREX01. The sequence continues at coordinate 4,204 of JBIKVM010000232.1, read as the reverse complement.
GGCAGGATCTGGGCAAGCTGGCCGCGCAGCACCTCGGCACGGGCATGGCCCGTCGCCTCGAAGGCGAAGAGCTTCAGGATCGCGAGGGAATCGGCCGGCTGCCACACCGCGACCTCGGCATCGAAGGCGAAGAACTCGGGCGCGCCGCGCCCGCGGGCGCCCGCGTTCACCTCGGCGATCCAGGCATTGACGCCCGCCGCATAGGCCTCGAGCGCGGCGCGCGTCGGCGCATCCTGCGCCTCGACCGCCTCGGCGGCAAGGCCATAGAGATCGAGCCGGCGCATCAGCGCATCCGATTGCAGCCGCGACGGGCCCAGCACCTCGGCCAGCCGCCCCTGCGCGGTCCGCCGCAGCATCGTCATCTGCCAGAGCCGGTCCTGCGCATGGGCAAAGCCCAGGCCGAACATCACGTCGCGGTCCGAGCGGCCGAAGATGTGCGGGACGTTGTGCGTCGTGCGCACGATCTCGACCTCGGCCCCGAGACCCGGCAGCGCGAAGGCTTCGTCATAATCGGGCAGCGAGCGGGCGACAAAGGCATAGCCCAGCCCAAGCAGAATCAGGCCCGCGCCGATCAGCGCCAGCGACAAGAGCTTGAGCGCGCGCAGGAGGGTCAGCATCGCGGGCCTTGTGCTTGACGGCGGGAGTGCGCTCGGTATCTGTCGGAACTCTATTCGGTTTGCAAGGCGGGGGAAAGAATGGCCGGAACGACGGGGCGCAAGGTGGCCTTTCTGGGCCTTGGGGTGATGGGGTTCCCGATGGCGGGGCACCTCGTCCGGGCGGGCCATGCGGTGACGGTCTGGAACCGCACGCCCTCCAAGGCCGCGGCCTGGGTCGCGGCACATGGCGGCGCCTCGGCGGCCACCGCCGCGGCGGCGGCAGGGGAGGCGGATTTCGTGATGGCCTGCGTCGGCAACGACGACGATCTGCGCGCGGTCTGCCTCGGCCCCGAGGGCGCCTTTGCCGGGATGCGCGCGGAGGCGGTCTTCGTCGATCACACGACCGTCTCGGCGCAGGTCACGCGCGAGCTGGCAGCGGTGGCGGCGGCCGAGGGCAAGGGCTTTGTCGATGCCCCGGTCTCGGGCGGGCAGGCGGGGGCGCAGAACGGGGTGCTGTCGGTCATGTGCGGGGGCGATGAGGGGCATTATGCCGCCGCCGAGCCGGTGATCGCCGCCTATGCCCGCATCTGCCGCCGGCTGGGCGGCAGCGGGTCGGGGCAGATCGCCAAGATGATGAACCAGATCGCGATCGCGGGCCTTGTGCAGGGCCTCGCCGAGGCGCTGCGCTTTGGCGAGAAGGCGGGCCTCGATGGCAAGGCGGTGGTCGAGGTCATCAGCCAGGGCGCGGCCGGATCGTGGCAGATGGCCAACCGCCACGCGACCATGCTCGAGGACCGCTTCGATTTCGGCTTCGCGGTCGACTGGATGCGCAAGGATCTCGGCATCTGCCTCGCGACCGCCGATGAGATCGGCGCGCCGCTGCCGGTGACGGCGCTGGTCGATCAGTTCTACAAGGATGTGCAGGCGATGGGCGGCGGGCGGTGGGATACCTCGTCGCTGATCGCGCGGCTGCGCGCCTTTGACGGTGCGCGCTGATGGCGCGCAAGATCATCATCGACACCGACCCCGGGCAGGATGACGCCGTCGCGATCCTGCTCGCGCTCGCGAGCCCCGACGAGATCGACCTGCTCGGCATCACGGCGGTGGCGGGGAACGTGCCGCTCGCGCTCACGCAGCGGAACGCGCGCATCGTGTGCGAGCTTGCGCGCCGGCGCGACGTGCCGGTGTTCGCGGGCTGCGATGCGCCGCTCGCGCGCAAGCTGGTGACGGCCGAGCATGTGCATGGCAAGACGGGTCTCGATGGCCCGCAACTGCCCGAGCCGACGATGCCGCTCGCCGACGGGCATGCGGTCGAGTTCCTGATCGACACGCTCCGGCGCGAACCGGCGGGGTCGGTGACGCTGGTGCCGATCGGGCCGCTCACCAACGTCGCGGCGGCCTTTCGCGCGGCGCCCGACATCATCCCCCGCGTGGGGCAGATCGTGCTGATGGGCGGGGCCTATTTCGAGGTGGGCAACATCACCCCCGCGGCCGAGTTCAACATCTATGTCGACCCCGAGGCGGCCGACATCGTGTTCCGCTCGGGCGTCGATCTGGTGGTGATGCCGCTCGATGTCACGCACAAGGCGCTGACGAACCGCGACCGGGTCGGCGCCTTTCGCGCGATGGGCACCGAGGTCGGGCGGATGGTGGCCGAGTGGACGGATTTCTTCGAGCGTTTCGACAAGGAGAAATACGGCTCCGAGGGCGCGCCGCTGCATGATCCGTGCACGATCGCCTGGCTGATCCGGCCCGACCTCTTCACCGGGCGGCGCATCAACGTCGAGATCGAACTCGAGGGCCGCCACACCACGGGCATGACGGTCGCGGACTGGTGGCGCGTCTCGGGCCGGCCGGCGAACGCGCTCTTCATGGGCGGGGTCGATGATGAGGGGTTCTATGCGCTCCTGACCGAGCGGCTGGCGCGGCTCTGAGCGGGCGGGAACTCGCCAACGGGTCGGGGTTGACGCCTGCAGGCCCTTGCGTGTTGGTGGCGGCGCGGCCCGGGCGGCCCGGAGAACCTGGCGATGGATGGCGCAGAGGTGGCACGCGAGCGGGGGGTCTGGGCACTCGCGCTTGGCCAGACGCTTGCCTACGCTGCGCTCTTCTACCTCTTCGCGGCCCTCGTACGGCCCTGGCAGCAGGCGCTCGGCTGGGACAAGGCCGCGTTGGCGGCGGGGCCGACGCTGGCCCTCCTGATCGCGGCGGTGCTCGCGCCGCTGGCCGGGCGGCTGGTTGACCGGGGACACGGGCCCGCCGCGCTGACGGTGGGCGCGGCACTCGGGGGCGGGGCGCTCATCTGGCTGTCGCAGGTCGAGAGCCACGCCACTTATCTCCTCGCCTGGGGCGTGATCGGGGTTGCGAACGCCGCTGCCCTTTACGAGGTTTGTTTTGCCTTCCTCATCAGCCGAATCGGGCCCGATGCGCGGTCCGCGATCTTGCGGGTGACGCTGGTGGCGGGGTTTGCCTCGACCATCTCCTTTCCCGCCGGTGCTGCGCTCGAGGCGTGGCTCGGCTGGCGGGGGGCCGTCCTTGTCGCGGCGGCGGTGGTGCTCGGGGCGGTCGTGCCGCTGCACGCCTGGGGTGCGCGCTTGATCCTGCGCGGAACACCCCCGCCCGAGGCGCCGCTTTCGGGCGCGCGCGCGAGCTTTGCATCGACGCTGCGCAGACGGGGGTTCGCGCGGCTTGCCGCGATCTTTGCGCTCGTCGGTCTCAATCATTGGATGGTCGTGTCGTTCCTCGTGCCGATCTTCGTCGAGCAGGGCGCCCTTCCGGCCAATGCAGTGCTGGCGGCGGCAACGGTGGGCCCCGCGCAGGTCGCAGGCCGGCTCGTGCTCCTTCGGTTCGAGGCGCGCATCGGCAACGTGGCTGTGGCCTGGGTGACGGTGGGGGCGATGCTTGTCGCTGCGCTCGTGCTCGGGGCGATCGGCCTCTCGCCCTGGCTCGTGTTCGCCTATACCACCATCCAGGGGGCCGCGATGGGGGTGATGACGATCCTGCGGCCCGTGCTGATCGCCGAGGTACTCGGCCGAGGCGACTACGGCGCCGTCGCCGGTATAGTCCAGATGCCTGCGCTTTTGGCTGCGGCCCTCGCACCTGCCCTCGCTGCATTCATTCTCGACGGGCTGGGGCTCGGCGCACTGATCGCGACAAGCGTGATCTTGGTCGGGTTGGCACTTGGAACCTTCGCGACCCTGGTTGTGCAACCCCCGCAGGATGGCTAGGAACGCCCCAACCCGGCGCCATCCCGCGCCCCAATCAGGGACCGACCCGTGCCGGATCCATCGCTCATCCTGCCGATCATCGCGGCACTCGTGATCGCAGGGGGCGTGGTCGGCTTTCTGGCAGGTCTCTTCGGCGTGGGCGGCGGGGCGATCTCGGTCCCCGTCTTCTACGAGGTCTTCGGCCTGCTCGGTCAGGCACCCGAAACGGCGATGCCCCTTGCCGTCGGCACCTCGCTTGCGGTGATCGTGCCGACCTCCCTCAACAGCGCGCGGGGGCATTACCTGCGTGGGGCCGTGGACCTTGACATCCTGCGACTCTGGGCTCTGCCGCTGCTGCTCGGGGTCTCTCTCGGGGCGGTGGTCGCGGCGGTCGCGTCGCCGTCG
>JBIKVM010000034.1:0-19633 GCA_044356825.1 Limisphaerales bacterium | reverse complement strand
GTCGGTGTTCCAGATCGTCTTCGTTGCGGTCGCGGCACTCAACGCCGCAAAACTGCTCTCGGGGGGGGCAGGATGGCGTCTGGCCGATACCTTGCCCTCGCGCGCGGTGCTGAGGGCCCATGGCGCAATCATCGGTTTTCTCTCTGCCCTCATGGGGATCGGTGGCGGCGCGCTCTCGACGCTCGTCCTGACGCTGCATGGCGTGGCGATCCACCGCGCGGTGGCGACATCATCGGGGGTCGGCGTGCTCATCGCGGTGCCGGGCACGATCGGATACATGATCGCGGGATGGGGCACCCCGGGCCTTCCGGCCGATGCGACCGGCTTCGTCTCGTGGCTCGCCTTCGCGCTCGTGCTGCCGGCGTCTCTGGTCACGACGCGTCTTGGCGTGCGGCTTGCCCACCGGCTCGGGCGGCGGACGCTCGAGACGACATTCGGGCTCTTTCTTCTGGTGATGTCGGCGCGCTTCCTGTGGGAAATCGTTGCCGGCGGATGACCGTCGCCGAAGCACCCCATGCGCCAGGGACATCAAGGATGCCGCGCAGCGAAGGTCGCCTCAGGACAACCCGCGGCCTGAAGGGATCTGAGCGGGGGCAACACCCGCATGAGCCTGCAGCATTGGACGGCCGAGTGTCGCCGACCGCAGGCGCAGCAGCGATGCCAGCACAAGAAAATCTCCGTTGGCCTGATCGAGCGCCCTGACGAGTTCAACCTCAACCTGCGTGCCGCGTGCGCTCGCCGCGCACTGCCTCAGCCCCTGCAGAGCCGCGATAAGGCTATCGATCCGTGCCACCACCGACATCGCGAGTCTCCAAGAAGCTTGGTGACGCGATGCAAGGGATGGGCCAAAGACACCAAGGCCATCGGAATTTCGGGCGACGACCGGCGCGAGATGCAAGGCCTTAAGCGCCGCGAGGCGCTGTTTGGCGAAGTCCTTTGCCTTGGCTCTGCAGTCCGGGGAGGGTGGTCTTCGGGTGCGTCGACGGTCGTGCCGACCTTGTTAAGGTATCGACCCGGTGAAGATACGTTCATGCTACTAGCGAGACGGCAGCGATGCGGTGACGATGGGCGGCACCAAAAAGCTGTGGGCGGCGTAGCGGAAGACGGCATTGGTGATCAAGATACTCCTGGGCAATTCGACGGTTGCCGGGGATGCCCGGGCCTCAGACCTTTTGCCTTCAGAGGTCGAGGGCTCGGTCCATGATGCCAACATGGGCATAGAATGCCTCGCGGGCCAACACGCCGGACATCTGGCGCCACGGTTCGCCTCAGACCGCTCCGACCCGCGTACGGATCTTGCTGACCTCTTCCTCGAGCAGGTTGAACACCGCCGTCATGCTCAGAGATATGGGTCGCCGCGAACTGAAGGCCAGCACAAGCCTCCGGGTGATCCGCGGATCGAACTGCACCGCGTTCAGGATCCCCGCCTTCACATCGTCGTGCACCATGCCATAGGGCACGATCGTGCAGGCTATGCCCCGTCGGATCAAGTCGCGCAGGATGGGTACGCTGTCGAGTTCCATCACATAGTTCACGGTCACGTTGGCCGCCTCGCACCAGGGGCGCATGACGCGTTCGAACCCGTGACTGATCACGATCCGGTAATCGTTCAGCGCCTCCAGCGGCACCGACACCAAACCCGGGCGGATCAGCGCCGGCACACCCACCAGCACCATGTCCTCATCGGCGAGGTCGCGCCGCTCCACTGCATAGCTCTCGCGCGGGTCGGTCAGCACGGCGACATCGATCCGTCCAAGTTCGAGCCAGTCCACGAGAAACACGCTCAGCGCCTCGATGATGCGCAGCTTGATCTTGGGATATCTTGCCTGACAGACCTCCATCAGATCGATCGTGACAAGCTGCGCGATCGATGGCGGCAGGCCCAGGACGACGACACCGCTCGGCTCATCGGCAAGGTTGACCACCTCGAGGCGCATGTTGTCGATCGATCGCACGAGCCCCTCGGCGAGGGTCCGGAAGCGCTCTCCGGCTTCGGTCACATGCACGCCCTGCGCCGTCCGAAAGAACAGCTCTACCCCGAACTCGTCCTCGAGCGCCCTGATCTGTCGGCTGAGCGCCGGTTGGGCGATATGCAGCTTGCTGGCCGCGCGTCCAAAGCTGCCCGCCGACGCGACACCCAGAAAGTAGCGTAACTGACGAAGTTCCATCCCCTCCCCTCAGGACGTCGTGTCTGTGCGAAGAGCGTGCGGCACGCTACGTCGACCCGGCCCCGGTCAGGGCCGCCCGCGCCACTGCCTCCGGAGATGATCGTTCTGGCCCCTGCCGTTCCGACCGTCAATCACCTTCGAGTTCGACGAGCGTGCCCAGCATGTCGGCCGGGTGCAGGAATGCGATCCGCCTGCCAAAGACATTGACGCTCGGGGGGCCGAGCACCCTGACGCCCGCCGCCTCATGTTCGCGCAGATCAAGGTCGAGATCGACGCTCCCCAGTGCGAGATGATGCAACCCGCCGCGCGGATTGCGCGCCAGGAATGCGGCGACGGGCGATGCCTCGGTCAGCGGCGACAAGAGCTCGATGCAGGCGTTGCCAAGATCGAACTGCACAAGCCGGACACCCTGCGTCTCGTTCACCATGACCGGGCCGGGCGCCACGCCCAACCGTGCCGCAAGCTGCGCGATCGCCGCCTCCAAGTCGGGCACGGCGATGCCCACATGCGACAGGCGCGCCACCTTTTCCATCATGCGCCTTCGCCCGACCCGGCGCCTTCCCATGCTGGCCCGGCAAGGTTGCCACCCTCCCCGACGACCGTCGCTGTATGCTGGCCCAGTGTCGGCGGCGCCCGCCGGATCGTCGGCGGTGTCATGCTCATGGTGAAGGCTGGCGCGATGCTGCGCACGACCCCCGCCAGCGGATGCGCGATATCGGCGATCATCCCCAGTGCCGCGGTCTGGGGGTCTGCCAGAGCCGTCTGAACCGGATTGACCGCGCCGCAGGGCACGCCGATCCCGCGCAACTCCTCGACCCAGTCGGACACGGGTCGTGTCGCGATGACCTTCCCAACCGCATCGTCCACGGCAGTCCGGTTCACGACCCGGGCCGAATTCGTCGCCATGAGCGGGTCTGTGGCCCAATCGGGATGACCTGCCAGCATCGCAAGCCGCGCGAACTGCTGATCGTTTCCGACCGCCAGCGCCAGATCCCCGTCAGCCGCGGCAAAGGTGCGATAGGGCACGATGTTGGGGTGCCCGTTGCCGAAGCGCCCCGAAGGCTTGCCTGACACCAGCGCATTGGCGGCGACATTGCACAAAAGCGAGATGCCCGTCTGGAACAACGACACCGACACGCTCTGCCCCAGCCCCGTCGCATGGCGCGCTTGCAGCGCGCCCAGGATCGCAATCGCCGCATAAAGCCCCGTCGTGATGTCGACGATGGCCACCCCATGCTTGATGGGCCCTCCGTCCACCCCGCCGGTGATGCTCATCAGGCCGGTTTCCGCCTGCAGGACGAAATCATAGCCTGGCAGGCTCGCCTTCGGTCCTTTCTGGCCATAACCGGTGATCGAACAGCGCACGACCCGGGGCGCGTTCTCGCGCAGCCAGGCATCACCGAGCCCCCACTTGTCCAGCGTGCCGAGCTTGTAGTTCTCGACCATGACATCGCATCCCAGGATCAACTCCTTCAGGACGCCCCGTCCCTGCTCTGTAGAGAGGTCGAGCACGATTCCGCGCTTGTTGCGGTTCACGCCCAGGTAATAGGCAGCCTCACCCCCGGCATGGGGCGGCCCCCAGGCGCGCGTGTCGTCGCCCGATGGGGGTTCCACCTTCAGCACATCGGCGCCCATGTCTCCGAGGATCATGGTGCACAGCGGTCCGGCCAGAACCCGTGTCAGATCAAGGACACGGATCCCTTCAAGCGCGCTCATTGCATCCCTCCGCTGAACCCGTTCACGATGTCTGAAACCGAACTGTCGGGCACGGCAATCCGCTCGACCTCCGGCGCGAATGCGATATTCCAGGCGATCCCCTCGATCGCCTGCTCGGCAGTCAGGTCGGCGAAATGTGCGACCAGAACCGGCTTGCCATCGCGGAACGCCAGAACCGCCCGCGTGGTGACAAGAACCGCCGGTCCCGCCCCGAGCCCCTGCCGCGCGCGATACGGGCCATGGCCCGGGCTGGTGACGAAATCGACCCGCTCCACGAACCGCCGCGGATCGTGGGGCATCAGGATCATCAACCGCCTGCACAAGAGGGCGATATCATGCGCCCCACCCGATCCGGGCAACCGCAAACGGGGTTGCGCATAGCTGCCAAGCACCGTGCTGTTGAGGTTGCCCGCCGCATCCACCTCGGCGCCCGACAGGATGCCAAGACCGATCCCGCCCCGTTGCAGCAGAGCAAAGACCCCCAGCATGTCCGTCGTCATCTTCGCGCCCTTCGCCACCGATGGCGATCCGGTCGACAGCGGCATCTCCTGCGGATCGGCCCCGATCACGCCGGATTCGAAGATCATGGTCATGTCCGCATTGCCCAGCCGCCGCGCGAGCATGGCTGCCTGACAGGGGGCACCAATTCCCACAAAGACGGTTTCCTGGGCCGCGATCTGCCGCGCCCCGAGAAAGGCCATCCGCCAGGCGGCATCCACATCAGCCTCGAGCTCAGCCATGTGCCCCTCCGCGCTCGCGCAGACTGGCAGGGACCATCGCCGCGACGAATTCCTCATGCGATCCGAAGGCGCGGATGTTCCGATCGAGATAGTCTGCGAGCGCCTCGGGCTTTCTGGAAAGCTTCTCGAAATCCCGGTAGGCGTCGTCATCCCGGCCGTAATGGCCCTCGACATAGGAAGGATAGGCCCCGAACGGGGCGACTGCGACGGCACTGACCATATTCGCTGCGAGGATCGTCTGCGCGGGCGCCGCCTCGATCACCGATGACGGCACGATCCGCTCGACCGTGCAGACCACCCGCCGCGCGGCCTCGGCACCCTCGACAGTATCGCCTCTGATACCCCAAAGCTGGACATTGCCCGCCGCGTCGGCCTGCTGGGCATGGACGAGCGCCACATCCGGCCGGATCGCGGCCACCGCCGCCAGCGTCTGGCCGGTAAAGGGGCAATCGATGCGCGCGAGCCCCGGCGCATGCTGCGGCACGTCCCCGTCGAGCAGGATGCGCGCCGGCACGAAGGGCACGCCCAGCTTTGCCGCATGAAGCCCAAGGAGCAGCCCGAAGTTGCTCGTCTCCTCGACCTGCAGGCTGCCGTCGGCGACAGCCCGCCGCAGCACATGGCTCAGCCCGATCCCCGGGTTGCCATACCAGCCGAACATCACCCGCGACGCGCAGCCGGCAGCCACAAGGATGTCGAACAGGATGTCCGCCCCGGTGCGGCACAGGCTCAGGTTCTTCAGGCCCTGCCGGACGATCTCTCGGCCCAGCGCAAACGGAACCCCCTGTCCGAAGCCCCCGACGAACACCAAGTCGCCGTCGCCGATGTGCTCGGCGACGGCCTGCTGTAGCGAAAGAACCTTTCCAGACACGCCCCCGCGCTCCGCCTACGGCCGCGAGAACTGGTTCCGGTCGTTCGCCAGATCGTCCATGTAGGTGTCAAGCGCCGCCTTGTTCTGTTGACGGAACTTCATGAACTGCGGCTTGCGCTTGTCGAGGAAGGCCTGCATCCCCTCGATGCTCTCGGGCGTGCCCCAGATATGGGCCAAAAGCTCCATCCCCTGCTGCCATGATGCATAGAGTTCGTCGGACTCGCTGTTGAGCGACTTCTTGGTCGCCCGCAGGGTCTGCGCGCTGTGGCCCTTCATCTTCTCGCACCAGGCCAGCGTCTCGGCCAGCAGCTTGTCTTTCGGCACGACCTTGTTGATCAGCCCGATCTGGACGGCTTCTGCCGCTGTGAAGGTCCGCGCGAGGAAGATCATCTCGCGCGCCAGCCGCTCGCCGATGATGCGCGGCAGATACTGCGTCGCACCCACGGTCGGGCAGGCACCGACCTTGGCGCCGGTCTGGCCGAAGACCGCATTCTCGGACGCGATGACAAGATCGCACCACAGCGCCAGTTCGTGCCCGCCGCCCATGCACCAGCCGTTCACCATCGCGATGACGGGGATCGGAAGGCCCCGAATGGTCATGGCCAGCCCGAGCATCCGGTCGTTCCACATATGCGCGTTGGCCCGGTTGAGCTTCATCATTGCCGCGAAGTCGCCACCGGCCGAGAACGCTTCGGGCCCCGCGCCAGTCACGACCGCACAGACGATGGTGGGATCCTCGCGCGTCGATGACAGCGCGTGGATCATCTCGTCGAGCGACTGCTCCCGGAACGCATTGCGAAACCGGGGACGGTTGATCGTCACCCAGGCGACATTGTCCTTCACCTCGTAAAGGATGTCCTTGTATGCGGCGGGGGCTGCGGCAGTCAGGTGCGGAGCCATGGACGGCATGTTTCGACCTCATCTCGTTGTCGGTTCAGTCACTAAGCCAAGCGCCCCCGACAGCCTTGATCAGACTGCGCAGAGCGCCGGCACACTGCCTGTATCCGCCACAGACCCCGGGGCCGCTAGGACCTTTTTGCAATTGAAGTGATACCGGCCCGGTATCGCAAACGTCCGATCAGACATGGTCCGGCATGGCCCCTCCCGGATCGCCCCCGACGGGCACTCACGCCCGCTCGAGGATCAGCGCGATTCCCTGCCCCACGCCCACGCACATCGTGCAGAGCGCGTAACGACCGCCGGTCCGCTGCAACTGCCAGACCGCCGTCGCAGCGAGGCGCGCGCCGCTCATCCCCAGCGGGTGGCCCATCGCGATCGCGCCTCCCTGCGGGTTCACATGCGGAGCATCATCGTCGATCCCGAGGTCGCGCAGCACGGCAAGGGCCTGGCTTGCAAAGGCCTCGTTGAGCTCGATCACGTCCATCTGCCCGACGGTCAGGCCCGCAAGCGCCAGCACCTTGCGGACCGCCGGCACCGGCCCGACCCCCATGATGCGCGGCGCCACGCCCACGGCCGCCGATGCCACGACCCGCGCCCTTGGGGTCAGCCCGTGCCGGGCGGCCGCCTGCTCGCTTGCGAGGACAAGCGCCGCAGCGCCGTCGTTCACACCCGACGCATTGCCCGCCGTCACGCTTCGATCGCGCCCGTTGATCCCTGCCAGCTTCGCAAGCCCCGCGGCTGTCGTCTCGGGGCGGGGGTGCTCATCGCGGTCGAACATCTGCACGGTTCCATCGCGCTGTCGCTGCGCCACCGGCACGATCTCGGCGGCGAAGAGGCCCGCATCCTGCGCGGCCGCCCATCGCAACTGGCTGCGGGCGGCGAAGGCGTCCTGATCGGCCCGGCTGATGCCGAAGTCGGCAGCGACATTGTCAGCCGTCTGCGGCATCGAGTCGGTGCCGTGCAAGTCCTGCATCCGGGGATTGACGAATCGCCAACCGATCGTGGTGTCATGCACCTCCATCGCGCGGGCAAAGGCACGGTCGGCCTTGGGCATGACGAAGGGCGCGCGGGTCATGCTTTCGACCCCGCCCGCGATCATCAACGCGCAGTCGCCCGACCGGATGCTGCGTGCCGCCAGCGATACCGCATCGAGCCCCGATCCGCAGAGCCGGTTGACGGTTGTCCCGGGCACCTGCACCGGCAAGCCGGCAAGAAGCGCGGCCATCCGCGCCACGTTGCGGTTGTCCTCGCCCGCCTGATTGGCGCAACCGAGGATCACGTCATCGAGCACCGCCCAGTCCGCTGCGGGATTGCGCGCGACCAGCGCCGCAATCGGCAGCGCCGCCAGATCATCCGCCCGGATACCCGACAGTGCCCCGCCATAGCGCCCGATCGGCGTCCTGACGGCGTCGCAGATGAATGCCTCGGCCATGGCTCCCAGCCCTCCCGTCGCGCGCCGCGGTCCTGAAACGTGGCGCCTCAGAGCGTCACGATCCTGCCGCTCAACGCGGATTCTTCCATTGCAAGGGTCGTGCGCAGCGTCAATCGCGCCTCATGTGCGGTGGCGTGGGCAGCCGGACGCCCCGTCGCCAACCGATCGAGCCAGGCCCGCGATTCGTTGGCCAAGGGCCCCCAGAACTCGCCCAGTGCCCAGTCGCCTGCCGTGTTCGACCCGAGGAACGCCATGTTCACGGCATGATCGGGGACATAGGCATGCGGCACACCACGGTCGGAATAGATCATATGGTCGAGGTGATCGTCATCCACGATCATCGTCCCGTCCCGACCCAGAAGCTCCACCCGGTCAGACTGGCCGAGCGTCGGGTAGCGCATCGGCAGCGCGTAGCTGATCCCGAAATTGATCACCGCCCCGGTCGACATGGTGGCGATCGCCCAGGTCACGTCATCGGCACCGAACCCCGCATCACGGAAGACGCCCTTGCTGCCGCGCGCCACGATCTCGACCGGCGTCGCCCCCTCCAGAAACCAGTGCATCAGGTCCACATAGTAGGTCAGCACATCGACAACCGGCGTTGCCTCCGGATCGCGCGCCAGGATCGCGAAGGCCTGCGCCCGGGAGTTGTAGACCCGTGCCAGCCCGCCCGTGATCTCGCCCAGACGGCGATGCAGCAACTGCTCCTTGGACCGCAGGAAGCACTCCTTGAACCGCCGGCTGTAGCCTACCCGCAGATCGCCCTTGCGCGCCTCGAGGACTGCGATGATCCGGTCGGCATCTTCGAGCGAGGTTGCCAGCGGCTTTTCGACCAGCACCGGTTTTCCTGCCTCCAGCGCAGCGATCACCGGCGCCACATGCGCGCCCTCCGGGGTCGAGACAAAGACAGCGTCGACCTCGGGATGGGCGATCAGCGCCTCGCCATCTGTCACGGCCATCTCGGCCCCGACCCGCACACCGAGCGCGCGCGCCTTGTCGATGTCACTGTCGCTTACGCCCAGAAATCGAACGGCCGGATGGCGGCGGGCCATCTCGGCACGCAGGGTGCCGATCCGCCCCGACCCGATCACTGCGATCCCGATCTGCTTCATCGCCTCTTCCCCTCAATGATGCTGGCCGCAGGCGCAGGACAGGCCCGTCAGGTGCCTCTCGCCGATCGCGCCCCGGATGTTTCCGCTCAGGATCGCCTGCCGCTCGCCCGGCGTGAACAGCGGACTGCCCAGTATGGCACCGACCGGATCGGGCGCTGCCATGTCGGCCGGATAGTCGCTGCCGAGCAGGATCCGCGAAATCCCCACCTGATCGATCAGAGACCGCAGCGCCCGGTCGCTGTGGGTCAGGGAATCGAAATAGAGCACCGAGAGATAATCCGACGGCAGGCGCGAGATCTGTGCACTTGCCTCTGCGCGCACGTGATAGCCGTGATCCCAGCGCCCGATGGCAAAGCAGCCATACCCGCCGCCGTGGGCAAAGCAGGCGCGCAGGCGCGGCAGCCGCTCGATCACCCCGCCAAAGATGAGCGCGGCGAGCGTTGCCGTCGTCTCGAGCGGGTTGCCGATCAGGTTGCGCAGGTGATACCGGGCCATCCAGCCGTCGGCGCGGCCGCGCGCGGGATGGAAGAACACGAAAGCCCCCAGAGCCTCCGCTGCTTCCAGCACGGGATAGAGCGCGGGGCTGTCCCAATCCTGCCCGTTGATGTTCGTGCCCACCATCACGCCCGGAAGGCCAAGCGGCCCCATGCAGCGTTCCAGCTCCCGGATTGCGGCCGCAGTGTCCTGCAAGGGCAGATAGCCCAGCCCGATGAACCTGTCGGGCTTGCGCGCGATGAACTCGACCAGCGCATCATTGGCCGCGCGGGCAAAATCCGGGGCTTCGGCGGGATCGGCCGGATACCAGTGCATCGTCGGGCTGAGCGAGACGACCTGCGCATCGACGCCCATGGCCGACATTGCCTCTGCCCGCGCCTCGGCCGTCTCGAGCGGCAGCGTCCACGGCAGGGCCATCCGCTGACCGCCAGCGGCCGAGAAGATGCCGCCGCTCTCGGTCCTGCCGAAGCTCACGCCATGCCATAGTCTGTTGTCCAGGGCCGCTGCGATGATCGCATCGGGGACGAAGTGGGCATGCATGTCCACGACCGGCAATCCGTGCGGCGTCCTGCCCGCCGTGCCCGTTCCCCCGGGATCGGTCATGCCTGATCCCCCGGCAATTGGCGCGCGGCCATGTCGCGGCGCATCCGCGCATGGCGCATCACGCCAAAGACCAGAATTGCCGCCGTCACGAGCAGGATCGATGCCGTGATCGGACGCGATACGAAGGTGAACACATCGCCGTCCGACAGGTTCAGACCCAGCCTCAGGCTCCGTTCCAGTTCACCGCCCAGAACGCAAGCCAGCGCCGCCGCCGCCGTCGAATAGCCATAGCGCAGCATGAGATAGCCAAGCCCACCCGCAAGCAGCATCACCACCACGTCGATGATCCGCGTGTTGAGCGAATAGACGCCGAGGATGACCGTCGCCAGCGCGAGGATAAGCACCGCCGAGCGGTTCACGCTCACCGCCCGAAGCATGATCGAGGACATGAACCACCCCGTCGCCGCAAGGATCAGCGTTGCCGCCAGCATCCCCGCGATCGCCGCATAGAGCAGGTCCGGCGCCTTGCTGATCATCAGCGGTCCAGGCACGAAGCCCTGCACCGTCAGCGCGCTCAGCAGCAGCACCATCGAGCTTGACCCCGGCACGCCCAGCCCCATCGTCGGGATCAACTCGCCCGCATTCGATGCGTTCTGCGCCGCCTCGTTCGCGGCAATGCCCTCGACGGACCCCTTGCCGAAGCTCTCGGGCTTCTTCGACAGAAGTTGTGCCGCCTGATACGAGATAAGCGCCGCCGGGGTCGCTCCCGCGCCCGGGATCGCGCCGACAAAGGTGCCGACGACCGTGCCTGTGAACGCTGGGCGGATCATCTGGCGGATGTCCTTGCCCTTGGGAAAGCGCCGGTCGCCCGTTTCCGTTCCCTCGGGCACGGACCAGGTGTAGATTTGCCGGAAGGACCGGAAGATCTCGCTCACCGCCAGAAGGCCAATGAGCACGGCCGTCAGGTTCACGCCGCTGCGCAAGATCCGCTGGTCGAATGTGAAGCGCGTGGTCAGGTTGACCGGGTCAAGCCCGATCATTGCGATGGCAAATCCGATCGCGGCCGCCACCAGCCCCTTGAGCATGTTGTCCCCGGTGAGGCTGATGATCGCCAGCACACCGAGGAGGTAAAGCGCGAACAGTTCAGGATAGAGGAACTCGTAAGCGAGGCCCATCAGGGGCACGACGAGGATCACGAAGAACAGGATGCTCACGGTCTGCCCGCCCAGCGCCGAGACGAACGATGTCCCGAGCGCCAGCCCACTCTGCCCCTGCTTGTGCAGCGTGTGCCCGTCAATCACCGTCAAGATTGCCGATGGCGTCCCGGGTATCCCCAGAAGGATCGCCGGAATGCTGTTGCCGAATCCGACACCGACGCTGATCGACAGCAGGAACGCCACCGCATGGGGCGGATCCATGACGAAGGTGAAGGGCAGAAACATCCCATAGAGCAACGTCGTGCCCATCCCGGGCATCGCGCCGCCGATCACGCCCACGATCGTGCCGAAGGCGACGAAGACCCAGATCCACGGATCGCCCAGTTGCGTCAATCCGCCGATCAGCGAGGCGAAGATCTCCATGTGTCCGGTCCCCGGTTGGTCAGAGAATGATCAGACCCAACTCGCGAAACAGCGGCGCGAATGGCCCCACAGGAATGCGGACGCTCAGGATCTGGCTGAAGATGACATAGGTTGCCACCGTCCACAAAGCGGCCATCCAGATCATCAACTTCCATCGCCGCTCACCCGTGGCAAGGAAGGCGAGAATGACAAGGGCAGGTGTCACGATCAGATAACCCAGCGGCACCAGAAGCAGCACATAGGCCGCCGAAAGAGCCATGATAATCCCGACCCGCCAGAAGGTGGCCGGATGGTCCGGTTCGTCGGCCACGCCTTCGCCGGGCACTGCGAAGCCGCTCTCGCGGTTCATCCGCGTCGCCCGCCTTGCCGCGAGGACAAGCCCCGCGACAAGGAGAAACGCGCCGATGGCATAGGGAACGGCGCGGGGGCCGATGACGTCGCGCGCAATTCCCGCGCGGATCGATCCGGTCATCACCAGGATCGCGAGACCCAGACAGGCCACCGCGAGGGAAATCACCAGATCGCGCCGAGCGTCCATCGTCAGACCCGCGCCGCCGTCGTCACTGGTCGGCCCAGTAGACGCCCATTTCCTTCATCATCGGCAGCGCAAGGTCATAGGCGCTCTGAGCCAGACCGATCGTCGCTGCCGAATCGAGGATGACGTTGTTGAGGCCAGGCACCTGCAAGCGCTGTTCCTGATAGGCAGGCTGTGACGCCGCCGTGGTGAACAGGGTCTGCAACCAGGCGCGGTTCTCTTCCGGAACGTCCGGCGGCACACCGATTCCGCGCGTCTGCGTCCACGGATCCCCGGTGATCCCGAGGCTTGCCGCATTGGGCACGTTCTCCCACGGTGCCGGCGCCGGCTTTTCGCCCGTGACCATCAGCACATCGACCTTCCCGCCCTGGAAATGCGGCAAGATGATGTCGGGCGGAGAGAGCGTCACGTCCCCTTCGCCGGCCGCCACGGTCAGCGCCCGGGCCGACCCGCCACCGCCGATGATCTCGTTCACCGTGATGCCGAACTGGCGGATGAACCACTGGAAGGCCGCATCCTGTGCCCCGCCCGGACCGCCCGAGATGTAGCGGATCTCGCCCGGATTGGCCTTGGCGTGATTGATGAAATCCTGAATGGTGTCGCCCCACGGCGCATCGGCGCGCTGATGGATGAAGTAGGGCAACTGCTCGGTCGAGGCGACGACATTGAGATCGTCCAGCCCGACGCCCAGTTCCTTCTCCATGTCGATCACAAGCAGATCGATCACCGATCCAGGGACGGTATAGACGAAGGCGACGCTGCCGTCGTTGCCCTCGGGGCCCTGGTCGATCATCCAGCGGATCGCCTCCCAAGTGCCGAAGTTCGAAAAGTCCTCGCGATGCTCGACGACGATCGGCACGGGTGAAAACGGCTGTGCTGCCTCGGCAAGCTGGTTGGCATAGACGCTGTCGGCCGATCCGGGCTCGTCGATGACCATTAGCACGATGGGTTCGGACGGGAACCCTCCTGCTGTCGGCGCAAGGACCTGCTGCGCGCTCGCAGCAGTCGAACAAAGCCAAGAAGTACCAAGCAGAATGGCTGCGATAGTTCCCCGCATTTCAGACCTCCCAATCTGTGACACCGTCATGCGAACTGTATAGCCGCTCCGGCGCGGTCACGCTTCTGCTGGCGATGACCAACCAGCACGTGGCGAAGCGTATCGACCGGCGGGAGTGTCGCCAAAGGCTGTGTTGTGATTGCCGCCATGCCCGAGAGGCATGAGGCGGCCATGCCCCCCCTCGCAGCGGGCGCGGAGGCCCGCGCTCGACGATGCCGCGCTGGCGGAAAGGTTGACGGGATTGCTGCCCGCAGCATGAACGCTGGCCTGGCGCCAAGCCGGGCTGCACGGGCCTGCCCGAAGATGCACGGCACGATCCTCGAGGGCGATGGGAAGCACCCGGAAGATCACGCGGGGTTGGCGTGGCCATCAGTGGATGGGGCAATCCCGATCATCCGCTTGAGCGTTTCGAAATTTCCCGGCTCCATCGACAGATCGCCCGTGTTGATTCGTCGGTCGAGTTCCACCACCGCATCATTCGCGGGGGTGGGGATGCCATATCGCCGCCCCTGTTCACAGACCACGCCCGCGATGAAGTGGATCTCGCTCTGCCGGCCCTTCAGGTGATCATGGATTGGCGCGGTGCGCCCGCGGCCGACATGCGAGAGAAGCGTGCGCATCGCCAGCACGATGCGTTCCTCGTTCGTGCTGCGCCATTCGTCCTCGGAGATGCCGAAAACGGGCTCGGCACGATAGCCGAGCGCCTCGCCCACGGCCAAGGCCTCGCGCCCGAGGGCGCAGGAAACCTCGAACGCGCCCTCGAGTGCCGCAGCCTCGGCGTTGGGCAGGCCGAGCAGACCGAAGGGGCCCATCGTCATGCAGTTGGCGATCAGTTTGCTCCACTTCGCGCCGGCGATGTTCGTCGTGAGGTCTACCCGTGCTGCGGCGCGCAGCAGATCCGCCACGGCCGCGAGGCGGGGCGTGAGGGCGCCGTCGAGTTCACCGACCGCGAACCATGTACGCTCGGGCGGGGTGTTGCGCTTGACCTGGCCGGGCGTGAAGCATTCCGCCTGAAGTTCGATCACCGCGCCGATCACGCGGGACCGCCCGACCACCTCTGCAAGCGAAGCGTCGTTCATCCCGTTCTGGAGCCCGACCAGAACCGCGTCGGGTGACATGTGCTTGCGCGCGAGTTCCGCGAGCCAGCGGTGGTCGTTCGACTTCGAGCAGAGCAAGACCAGATCGAACGCGCGAGCTGAGCCTGCGAGGTCGCACAGGTGCAACGCGGGCGGGCTGACGCGGCGTTCGATCTCGGGCATGCGGACGTGCAGGCCGCCTGCCCGGATCGCCTCGATGTGCGCGGGCCAAGCGTCGGCCAGGGTGACGTCATGGCCCGCCCAGGCGAGATCGGCACCGACACTGCTGCCGATCGCGCCGACGCCGAGCACCAGGATGCGACCCTCGCCGAGGGGGGTCATCGCTGAGCCATCTTCTCAGCCTCGCCCGCGCGGGCGAGGTGGGCGGCCAGCGCCGCGTCGCGCTGCTTCGCCTCGGCCTTCGCGAGCCGCAGCATGTTCACCGTTCCGAACACCAGAAGAATGACCGAGAACAGCAAGATGCCCGCTGTCCAGGGACGGCTGAGGAACGCGCCGATATCTCCTTGCATCAGCAGGAGCCCCGCACGCAGGTTGGTCTCGAGCCCCTCGCCCAGAACGACCGCGATGGCGGCGCCGGCGGTCGAGTAGCCGTAGCGCAGCATGAAGTAGCCGACGATGCCGAAGAAGATCAGCAGGCCCACGTCGAATACCGAACGGTTGATCGTGTAGACCCCGACCATCGTCAGCACGAGCGCCCCAACGAGCACGAGCGATCTGTCGAAGGTCACGAGCCGAAGAAGCGCTCGCGCGATGACCCAGCCGATCAGCGCGAGCATGACGGTCGCGACGAGAAGCCCGGTGACCGAGGCATAGAGCAACTCGGGCGCCTCGCGGATCAGGAGCGGGCCGGGAATGAATCCGTGCATGAGGAGCGCGCCAAGGAGCACAACCATCGCGCCGCTACCCGGGATGCCCAAGCCGAAGGTCGGCACCATCTCGCCGGCCTGCGCGGCATTCTGGGCGGATTCGTTCGCCGCGATGCCTTCGGTGCTGCCCCGTCCGAACTCCTCGGGCCGTTTCGAGATAAGCCGGGCCTGCTGATAGGCCAGCACGGCGGCGGCCGACCCGCCAAGCCCGGGGACGGCGCCGATGAAGGTTCCGATCCCGGTGCCGAGGAGGATCGGGGCGCTGACCCGGCGCAGTTCCGGCCAGCGCGGAAACTGGGCCGAGAAGCTGGTCGAGAGGGCATCCCAGCGAAAGGCGTGGCGCATCGACCGGAAGAGTTCGCTGACGGCGAGAAGTCCGATCACGACGGGAACGAGCTGGATTCCAGCCCGCAGTTCGACCAATCCGAGGTCGAATCGGGTGACTGCGCTCAGCGGATCGCGGCCGACCATGGCGATGGTCAGGCCGAACGCAGCTGCGACCAGGCCTTTCAGGATGTTGCGGCTGGTCAGGCTGATGATCGCCGTGGTCCCCAGGAAGTAGAGCGCAAAAAGCTCGGGCGACAGGAAGACATAGGTGAGTTGCGCGAGCGGCACGACCATCAGAAGGAACAGGAAAATGCTGATGAACTGCCCCACCACCGACGAGAAGTAAGTGACGCCGAGGGCAAGTCCGCTTTTGCCTTGCTTGTGCAGCGCGTAGCCGTCCAGCGCCGTCAGAACGGCCGACGGGGTGCCGGGCAGGCCCACGAGGATCGCGGGGATCGAATTGCCGAAGCTCACCCCGACGTTGATCGCGACGAGGAACGACACCGCGTAGACGGGCGGCATTCCGAAGGTGAAGGGTACCATCACCCCGATTGCGATGACCGATGTGATCCCGGGCAGCGCGCCCATCGCACACCCCCAGAGCACGCCGAGGAAGATGATCGCCAGTAGGAGCGGGTCTGCGGCCAGAACGACGGACTGGATGAGCGATGCGAAGAAAAGCTCCATGGTCGGGGGCCTCTCCTCTATCGCGTCGCAGCAGCGCGGCCGGGGGGCAGGCCGAGCAGCCGGGAGGCATTGTCGTGGCAGATCCTCGCGCGGTCGGTGTCTGTCAGACAAGGCTGTGCCGCCAGCCAGCGGGGCGCGTCGGGCAGGCCCATGTCGGCCGGGAAGTCGGTCCCGAGCAGGATGCGGTCTGATCCCACGAGGCGCACCATCTGCTCGAACCCGCTATCGCTGTGGGCGATGCAGTCATAGTGGAAACGGCGCAGGTAGTCGGACGGCAGCTGCGCCGCGTCCTGGCGCACCTCGGGGCGCGACCGGTAGCCGTGGTCGAACCGGCCTATGGCGAAGGGCAGGTAGCCGCCGACATGGCTCAGGCAGATCTTGAGATCAGGCAGCCGGTCCATGACCCCGCCAAGGATCAGTGATGCAGCGGCGATCGTGGTTTCCAGCGGATTCCCGATGAGGTTGACCATGTGGTAGCGCGGGAATGGCTTGCGGATTCGGCTATTGAACGGGTGCAGCAGAATGAATGCCCCCATTGCTTCGGCCGCTTGCAGGATCGGGAATAGGGCGGGGTCATCCCAGTTCGTCTCGTTCACATGCGAGCCGACGATGCATCCGCGAAGCCCGAGTTCGGTCATCGCCCGTTCGAGTTCGCGCACGGCCTCGTCGGTGTCCTGCAACGGCAGCGTGGCAAGGCCGCCGAATCGGTCGGGGGTTTCGGCCACGGTCTGCGCGATCTCGTCATTCACCGCGCGGGCACAGTCGATGGCGATCTGCGCGGGCAGGTGGTCGCGGATGAGTTGCGGGTTCAGCGACAGGATTTGCAGGTCGATCCCGTTGGCATCCATGATCGGGAGACGCTCAACATGCGGCAGCCAGTATTCGACCGCGCCGAGGCTGCTTTTCCGCTCGCCCGTCAGAAGGCCAGGGGTCCCGTTCGGCAATCGGGTGATGGTGGTCCCAAACCAGTCGCGCCCGGCCTTGTGCGCGGCGACTGCCGATTGCGGCAGGATGTGCGCGTGAACGTCGATCGTGGTCATCGTCGGAGCTCCGGAGAAGGGGCAGGGCCTAGGGCGTGAGGCCCCAGGCGCGCAATGCGGTGGTGAGCGGGCCGAGCGGAAGCGCCACGTTCAGAACCTGCGCGAAGGTTAGCCAGATGATCGCCGTGATCGCCAGCGGGAAGCCGACCAGCTTGGGCCACGATCGCACCTCCATCGTCCAGAGCATCGCGAAGGCGACGAGCGGCGTAAGGATCAAGAAGCCCACAGCATGAAGCAGGACCGCCCAGACCAGCGCGAGCCCCACATTCGCGAAGGCGCGCACCGCCGACGCCGGGTGGCCCGGCTCGTCGGGTGAACCCTCTGTCACCGTGAAGTGGCCGGGGATGACGTGCCAGGTCTGGATGCGCCGGGCGGCGGTGATGAGCGCGCCCAGCATCATGAACGTGCCGGTGAAGTAGGGCAGCCCGCGCGCGGTGACCGGATCGGGAAAAGACCCCGTGCGGAAGCCGCTGGCCTCCCAGACGATGAAGGCGCCGGCGGCGAACACGGCAAGCGTGACGGCGAGGTCCGCGCGCTTGTCGGTCTCGAAGGTCAGATCTTCGAGCGGAAGGGCAGGATCGCCCGCGTCAGGCGCATTCTTGTCCATTTTGTTCGTCCTTGTGGAAGTCCGGCGACCGCGTGGACCGCGGCCGCCGGGTCTCCGGTCACTGGTCGTCGATGTGCAGGCCGATCCCGCGCACGATGGGCTCGATGAAGGCAGCGATCTCCATCTTCAGGGCGTTGCCCTCTTCGGGTCCAAGGATGTTGAACGTGGTGCCCGGAACGGTCTCGGTGCGTGCCTGGTGATGCGGCGTCTCGGCGCCCGCCTTCACCAGCTCGAAGAGCCACTGGACATTCTCGGACGGGGTGTCTTTGGGCACGACGAAGGCCAGCACGTTGCCAAATCGCGCGGGCGGCAGACCCGCATCCACAGCGGTGACCACGTTGGAGTCCGTGTTCCAGGGTGTCGGCACGCTCGTGCTGGTCACCATGGTCACGTCGACCCTGCCCGCCTGAAAGTGCTGCAGCGCGACGTTCGCCTGCGCCAGGCCGAAGTCGCCTTCGCCGGCACCGATGGCCGAGGCCTGTGCCTGGTTGTCGGAGGCGGGGATCTTGACGACCTCGATCCCGGTCTGCGCGATCACCCATTCGGTGGCGATGTCGTTACCGCTGCCGACACCGTTCGAGATGTAGCGCAGCTTGCCGGGGTTTGCCTTGGCGTATTCCACCATACCCGCGAAGGTCTGCCCCCAGGGCGCATCCTTGCGCTGGATCATCACGTAGGGGATCGTCTCGGTCACGATGACGATGTTCAGATCGTCGATGGTCAGGCCGGTTTCCTTGGTGATCGGCTCGACGAACAGGTCCGAGACACTGCCCGGGATGGTGACGACGATCGGATAATAGCCCTCGGTGCCCCCCTCGCGCGTCGCGACATCGCGCAGCGTGTAGAACGACCCAAAGGCCGGCGCCGGCTCGTCGGACACGAGGATGTCGACTGGCGCGATGCCGCGCAGCGCCTCTTGCAGCGAGCGGACATAGACGCCATCGCGAGAGCCCGGATCGTCGACGTTGATGAAGGTGATCGGCCGGTTCGGGAAGCCACTGGCAAGCGGCTGCAGCACCCCGTCCACAAATTTCCCGGGCTCAGCCCGGGCAGTTCCGGGCAGCGCCGTGGCGGCGATCAGCCCCAGTGCGAGCGCAGCCGCACTCGTCCATCCCAGTTTCAGCATTCTTTTCCTCCCTCCTCGTGATGGGGCCCCGCCGTTATTCCGGCCAGAGCCTTGGTGTCGCATGGGCCGGCACACTGGTTCCGGCCAGGCGTTATGGCGTCCACGCCCCCGCCCGATGGGTTGCGGGCGCGCATCTGGTATCCTTGACTTCGGTATCGGCGCGGTCGTCCAGCTCTGGTGCCTCAGACAACGGTAGGTAGAACACGCCACCGCCCGCTTGCATTGCCGGCTGTCGCCTGAGCGTCTGCGCCCCGACCCCGAATCGTACCCATGACGATAGGGGCGCCTGCGTTCCTTTCGGAAAGGCCGATTAGCGATAGTTGCAATGCCCGCGGAGCATAGGAGCCAATTCAGATAGCTGTGACGTAGTCGGGCAAGATGATCGAGTGTGACGGACGCAAGCGGTT
Source organism: Limisphaerales bacterium (assembly GCA_044356825.1). Taxonomy (GTDB): domain Bacteria; phylum Pseudomonadota; class Alphaproteobacteria; order Rhodobacterales; family Rhodobacteraceae; genus JAUREX01. Next base: position 330 of record JBIKVM010000034.1, on the reverse strand, counting down.
ACGCCGGTGCGAAAAGGCGCGGAGGGGCGAAGGCGGCCCCATCTAGGGCGGGTCGCGGCGCCGGGACGGTCGTCGCACGCTCGGTGTCACATCCGAGGAGGTGGCAGCGCCGCCTCTTGAACTGTTGCGCATAACCCCGACGAAATCTGCGCGGGTCAAGCCGCTGAGGCGAATGCCTCAGCGGAGATCATCATGTCCGGCGCGTGATGTGGGCGTCGGTGGTTGCAAAATCCGATCCAGACCCCGATGGCACGCGTCGCGTGGTGGATGCTGTCGCAGCGCTGGCGATCGATGCACCGCGCCTTGAACGTGCGGATGACGCGCGCGACC
>JBIKVM010000148.1:0-7370 GCA_044356825.1 Limisphaerales bacterium | reverse complement strand
AGGCCTATCACGACTTTCGCGCCGAGCTGTGGCTCGATGGCCCACCAGGGCAAGCCCGCATCTTCATCTCGGCCGACAGCCGCTACAGGCTGTGGATCAACGGTGTCGCGGTCGGCCGCGGGCCGGAGCGTTCTTGGCCCTCCTCTATGTCGGTCGACGAGCATGTCGTGGCGGGCGAAGCCGGGGGGCAGCATGCCGGCACTGGCGCCGCACTTCGATCTGGCAGGAACAAGATCGCGGTTCAGGTCTACAGCCCCGGCTATTCGCATTTCGCCTATGTCCACAGGGGTGCCTGCGGTCTGATCTGCTGGGTCGAGGTGGACGGCAAGATCGTGCTGACCAGCGACACGGGGTGGAAGGTTCATCGCGACAGGCGCTGGTCGGGCCGTGTCGCGCGCGTCTCGATCTACGGGACCGGGGTCGAGGACCGCGACGAGGGTGCGGGCCCGGCGGAGCGGGAGTGGACCGTATCCGAGGCCGAGGGCTGGAATGCCGCGCGCATCGTCCAGCCCGCGTCGGGGCCGATCTGGTCGGGCCTGCAGCCGCGCCGTACCCCCAATCCCATCGAAGAGAGGATCCCGCTCGGGACCGCCTGGCAACTGCGGCTCGGCCCCGCCATCGCGCCAAGCGACGATCCGCACGAGGATCTTCGGCGGATCGTGGCGGCATCGGTGCCCGTCGACTCGCTCGCCGGTCTTGATACGGGCACGACCGGGATCTGGATCTTCGATCTGGGCGAGAGCCGTGTCTGCCTCGCCGGTCTCGAACTGGATGGGTCGGCCTGCGAGAGGGTCCTCGTCTCCTATGCCGAACGGCTGCGCGGCGGGGAGGTCTTGCTGCCCGATCCCTCGACCTATTGCCGGATGCGGCCGACGGACCGTTTCAACATACCGAAGAGATCGGTCGTGCGAGTGCACGGCGACGAAGATGACACTCAGACCATCCAAGGGTTCACCCCCCGCGGCGCGCGATATCTGATCTTCGCGATCGAGGGGCGCGGCGGACGACCACGCCCGCGGTTCCACGCCGACGTGCCGCGCTATCCCGTCGCCGAAGCGCCCCTGCCCACCTTCGCTGACGCGACCCTTGCGGCGGTCGCGCAGATGTGCCGGCGCACCACGCTGGCCTGTCTGCAGGACGGGTTCATCGACAGCATCTGGCGGGAGTCCTCGATGTGGCTCGGCGATGTCGTGGCGCAGGACTGGGCCCTGCGCGCGATTTCGAGCGACCCGCGGCCACTGCTCTTGGCCATCGAACTCGCGGCGCGTGGCGCGGACACCGAGGGGTTGCTGCCTTCGGTGCTTCCGGGCGAGGTGCCGGCCTATGCGGTGACGGACTACAATTTTTCCTGGGTCGAACTGCTGGCGGGCTGCGCCTCGCACCCCGGGATCAGCGACCCGGCGGCGGTGTGGCAGGCGCACTGGCCTGTCCTGCGGCGGATGCTTGCGGGCTTTGCGGGTTTGCGCGGCCCGGACGGGCTGATCCGAAATCCAGCGGGGCGCCGGCTCTTTCTCGACTGGTCCACGATGGATCGGGGCGAGCCGAACCTGACCCTCAACCTGCGCTACCTGTTCGCGCTCGATCTCGCTGATGCGATGGGAGGGCGGCTCGGGGCGGCGGACACCTGGGCGGCCGAGGCGCACGCCCTGCGCGACGCGATCTCGGCCCGGCTCGGGCACGGGGGCTGGCATGAAAGCCCGGGCGGGGCCGAGGCGAGCCAACTGGCGCTGGCCTTCCTGATCCTGACGGGGCTTGCAGGGGATGCAGCGATGGGCATGGCGGACCAGATCGTGGCGCGTTCGCTGGCCCCGGACGACGCGCCGGGCCCCGCGCTCGCGAGCCCGTTCATGCACCATTACCTCTTTCAGGCGCTGCATGGGCTGGGGCGCGGCGCGGATATCCTCTCGATCATCCGCGCCCGCTGGGGGCGCTGGGTGGCCGCCGGCGATGTCACGACCCGCGAGAACTGGTCGATCGATTTTCCTGACGGTTCGGCTGCGCATGGTTTCTCGGCGCACTGCCTTGGCTGGCTGGTGGCGCTCGGGCGGGCCTAGCGTCGGACGCCACCTCGCGCGATCGGCCTCCAGCCGGGGGCGCGCGGCCGACGGGTGACAAGCGGGGGCACCCCCCGGGGCATACCGCCCGGACAGAGGTGATGGATGCCCGCACCCGAGTGGCACGCATGGGTCAACCTTGAAGAGACCGGCCTCGGCCACTACTTCCCCGAAGGCTCATGCTTCCTTGCCGATCACCCGAGGTGCTTCGTCATGCCGGCCGATACCGACCGCGGACCTTCGAGCGCGGCAGACGATATCGGCGGCGAAGCCAGCGCACGACGAACCGACGCGCAGACGCGCGCGCCGAAACACCCCCCCGCGAAGGTCCTGAGCACCTGCGCAACCCGCCCGAACAGGGACGCCGGTCGGTTCGAGGTCGATGCGCGCCTGTCCGGGCAGCGCGCCGGCGGCGGCGTGGCAGCGCGCCACGCGCAGTCGTCAATTCAGGCCACCCCGGCGCGCCACGACGCCCGCGGCTGAGCCGGCGGGACACTCACCCTATCATCGGAAGCCAGAAGAGATGCTGCTCGAACTCCTGCTTGTCCTTGCCCTGACACTCGTGAACGGTGTCCTTGCCATGTCGGAACTGGCCGTCGTCTCGTCGCGTACGGCGCGGCTCAAGGTGATGGCGGACAATGGCAGCCGGGGCGCTGCCGTCGCGATGCGGCTTGCGGCAGACCCGGGGCGGTTCCTGTCAAGCGTGCAGATCGGGATCACGCTGGTGGGCGTGCTGTCTGGGGCGTTTTCCGGGGCGACGCTTGGCGTGCGTCTGTCGGGCGCCCTCTCGGACGCTGGCCTCAGCCCGGCGCTGGCGCAGACGCTGGGCGTGGGCGGCGTGGTTGTGGGCATCACCTATCTTTCGCTCATCTTCGGCGAGCTTGTGCCCAAGCAGATCGCGCTGCGCGCGCCCGAGGCGGCAGCGGTGCGGATTGCGCCGCTGCTGAACCTGATTGCAACGGTGGCGGCGCCTGTCGTCTGGGTGCTCGACCGATCGGGCAAGGTGATGCTCGCTCTGCTCGGCCAGTCGGGCGAGGTGGACCGCAACATCACGGATGAGGAAGTGAAGCTTGTCCTCTCCGAGGCGCGATCGGCCGGCGTGATGGAAAAGGCCGAGACTGAGATGATCGCGGGCGTGATGCGCATCGCGGACCGCACGGCCCGGGGCCTCATGGTCCCGCGCCACGAGGTGGAAGCCGTCGAGATCACCGATCCGCCCGCCACGATTGTGCGCCGCTTCCGCGAGACGGGGCATTCCCGCCTGCCGGTACGCGAGGGCAGTGCCGACAACATCATCGGCGTTCTGAAATCGCGCGATTTTCTCGACTTGGGCAAGTCGGGCATCGGCACGGATACGCGCGCCCTGATCATCGAGGCCCCTGTCGTGCGCGATGGGATGAATGCGCTCGATGTGCTGGAAACCCTGCGCAGGTCGCCTGCGCACATGGTTCTGGTCTATGACGAATACGGCCATTTCGAGGGGATCATCACACCGATGGACGTGCTGCAGGCCATCGCGGGCGACTTTGTCGAAGGCGAGGAGATCGAGCCCAAGATCTCCGAACGCGAAGATGGCAGCTTCTTGGTCGCAGGGTGGATGCCCGCCGACGAGTTCGCGGAGAGGCTCGGCATCACCCTTGAGGAGGATCGGGATTTCGAAACCGTCGCGGGCCTCGTGATCGCACGGTCGGGCAGCCTTCCCAAGCTGGGCGAGCACATCGAGGTCCTCGGATGGCGCATCGAGGTGATCGACCTTGATGGCCGCCGGATCGACAAGTTGCTTGTCCAGCGGATGCCACTCTGAGCCATCGACGCGGGCCGCGCCCGGGCACAGTCTTGTCGCCGGAGGCTCGATAGGGATGTGTAGGCCACCGCAGACGCAAATCGCGACCCCGAGCCTCGCTGGTTTTCCGGGCATGGCTGCCCGATCCGTCCGCAACGCCCTCAGGCGGGGCCTTCGCCCGTCGCGGGGTCGCAGGCCTCGAGGATCAGCGCCTCGACCGTCATCAGCACGGCCGTCCGATGGGGGGCGAGGCGGCCCGTCAGCCGCCGGCCCGCGGCATCGACGATCGTCAGCGCCAGATCGGCCGCGCCATCGCGCAGGCGCGCCTGCGTGAAGAAGAACTCCGTCTCGGGCCCGGCAAGGTCCTGCCCGTCGGCAAAGACCGCGCCCACGAGGCTGCCGAGCCCGTGCAGCACGCCGTCGCGCAGGCCCGCCGCGCGCGCGGCCGCGACGAGCGCGGCGTGGAGGTCATGGTTGGGCGAAAGCTTCACGATCGCCGCATCGCCCGGGGTGCCCGCGCCCGTCGCGGCGGCGGGGGTGAGGAGGGTGAAGCCCGTCTCGGCGCAGGGCTGCGCGATGAAGCGCGCACCGGCAATGGCGTGGCCCGTCGCCACGGCCCCGGCGCCGAGCAGGCAGCCCTCCACCCGAAGATGCCCGCAGGCGCGCTGGCCGGTCGCGTCCTCGATCAGCGCGTGGCAGTGGGCGAAGGGCTACCCGTCCCGCCATCCCAGCGTCATCTGGCCCTGAACGATGCGGCCCGGGCCCCTCAGGACATGGTCGGCGCTGTAATAGGCGGCAAAGGCGGGGTTGGCGGAGGGCGCGGGCAGGACATAGCGCAGCGCCGTCACCGGCACATCCGCGAGCGTGAGCATCGCGCCATCGCAGCCGCGGTCCAGCATCCACGCCCCCGCCGCCGTCAGCAGATCGGTGCCTGCGGGCAGGGCGATGCGGACGGGCGCGGCCCGGCAGCGCGCGACGTCGAAGGGCGCCGGCCGGGGCGGACCGGGCTGGCGGCAGAGCCTCATCGGACGGCCCCGAGACGGGCGAGATAGGCGGCACGCACGTCCTTCTTGGTGACTTTGCCATAGCCCGACCGGGGCAGCGCCTCCCATTGCACGATGGTCTTCGGGATCTTGTAGCGCGCGATCCGGGTCGCAAGCGCGGTAGCCACGGCCGCAAGGTCGAGCGCCCTGCCGTCGGCGGCCACCAGCACGGCGACGCCGCTTTCGCCCCATTTCGGATCGGGCATCCCGAAGACGCAGGCCTCGGCGATGCCGGGCAGGAGCAGAAGCGCCTCCTCGATCTCGCGCGGATAGATGTTGCTGCCGCCCGAGATGTACATGTCGCTCGCCCGGCCGGTCAGGTGCAGATAGCCGCGCGCATCGATGTGCCCGAGATCGCCGGTGCGGAACCATCCGTTGCGGAAGGCACGCGCGTTTGCCTCCGGGTCTTGCCAGTAGCCGGCAAAGACGGCGCCACCGGCCACGCAGACCTCTCCCGTGGCGCCGGGCGGCAGGGCATGGCCGTCGGGGCCCTGCACCTCGATCTGCATGCCGCTGCGGGGGATGCCGCACGACCCATCATGCTCGGGTCGGCCGTGGTCCTCGGGGCGCAGGACGGTGATGCAGCCCGTGACCTCGCCAAGCCCGTAGTACTGCACGAGGACCGGCCCCAGCACCTCGAGCGCCCGGGCCTGATCGGCCAGATACATCGGCGCGCCGGCATAGATCACATGGCGCAGCGATGCATGATCGCGGCGCTGCGCGTCGGGGTGTTCGACAAGACGGTTCAGAAGCGTCGGCACGGTGAAGAGGTTCGTGATCCGGTGGCGCTCGACCAGGGCCCAGACCTCGGCCGGATCGAGGCCCGGGCGTTCGGTCAGGACCGATGGCGTCCCGCGCGCCACCTGCGCGAAGGCGTGCACCCCCGCCCCGTGCGAGAGCGGCGCCACGACCAGCGAGGCGTCGCGTTCGGACAGCCCCGGCATCAGGTCCGCGAGCATGTTGGTGATGACGAAGCCAAGCTGACCATGGGTGAGAACCGCCGCCTTCGGCCGCCCCGTGCTGCCCGAGGTGAAGAAGAGCCATGCCGGATCATCCCGCCCGACCGGGGCAAGCGGGACGTCCTGCCCGAGGAAGTCGCGCATGAGGGAGCCCAGATCGTCGGGGCCCTCGCCGCCGACCGAGAGGCGGAAGGCGAGGCTGTCGCCGGGAATGCGGGCATGGTCGGGAAAATCGGTGTGGCAGATCAGCCCGCGCGCGCCGCCGTGATCGGCCATGTGGGCCAGATCCGCCGGCGTGCCCCGCATGTTGGCCGGCACCCAGACCGCCCCGAGCCGCCAGCAGGCCCAGACGATGAGAAACATCTCCGGCCCGTTCGGGGCCTGCACGAGCAGCCGGTCGCCCGGCCCGAGCCCGAAGCGGTCGCGCAGGCCGGCCGCCAGCGCACCAACCGCCGCCTCGATCGCGGACCAGGTCCAGACCCGCTCGCCCTGGATCAGGCCCGGCGCATCGGGCAGACGCCGTGCCGTTGCGGCCAGAAGGCTGGCCAGATTTGCGCTGCGGACCTGCATCGGACCCGTCCTGACTTGCATTGCCAGCCCCAAGCACTGGCCGATGCGTCATCGCTTGACAAGATGACATAGCGTTCCGATAAACAAACCTGAACGTTTCTTTTGACGGAACAGGGGCCGGGTGGACGACCGCGACGCGCACATCGGATCGGTAGCCAAGGCAGCGGTCGTGCTCGAGGCGCTCTCGCGCAATGTCGAAGGGGCGACGCTCGCGCAGCTCGTCGCGGAGACCGACCTCAACAAGACGACGGTGTTTCGCGTCCTCGCAGCACTCCAGGATGTGCGCTACGTCTGGCAGGATCCGATCGATCGCCGCTACCGTATGGGCGAGGCGCTTTCGGCGCTGTCGCGCAAGGCGGGCATCATCGACCTGACCGCCCTTGCCCAGCATCCGCTCGCGCGGCTCGCGCAAGTGACGGCGGACACGGTCTTCCTGTCGGTTCTCGAGGGGACGGCCAGCCTCTGCGTGGCGCGCGTGCTCGGCAGCTTTCCGATCCGGACCCTGTCGCTGTCGGTGGGCGACCGCCACCCGTTGGGGGTCGGGGCCGGCGCGCTCACGCTCCATTGCGCCTTGCCCGAGGACAGGGCCGAGCGGCTGGCGGCCGTCAACGCAAGCTGGCTGGCCGAGTTCGGGATCGACGCCGCGCGGCTCCGGGCGAAGCGCGCGGACTATGCGCGTCTCGGCTTTGCCCACAACGACAGCATGATCATCAAGGAGATGGCGGGCATCGGTCTGCCGGTGTTCCGTCCCTCGGGGCAGGCGGTGGCGGCGGTCTCGATCGGCGCGGTCAATGCCCGGATGGAGCCCGAGCGGATCGCGACCCTCCTGCTGCCCGCGCTCCGCGCCGCGGCGGCCGAGATCACGAGCCTGCTCGCCCATGCCGAGGCCGAGACGGCATCGCGGGCAGAGGCCGACGACGCGCAGGCGGGCCAGCCCGCCCTGCGCGCGGCAGGCGAAGGG
>JBIKVM010000147.1:0-7420 GCA_044356825.1 Limisphaerales bacterium | reverse complement strand
GATGCGGGCGTAATCCTCCTTCACCTCATAGGGCGGGTCGATCAGCAGGATGCCCCGCCGCGGCATGGGCGGGCAGAGCGCTCGGGCCATGGCAAACCCGTCCTCGCGCCGCACGTCCGCGCCAAAGGGCGCCATCGTGGCCAAAAGGGCCGCATGCTCCTGCGGGTGCAGCTCGGCGAGGTGCATCCGGTCGCCCGGCCGCAACAGATGCGCCGCGATCAGGGGCGATCCGGGATAGGCGCGCGCCCCATGCGCGGCCCGCACCGCCCCGATGACCTGCGCGAGCGGATGGGCCGCCGGCAGGGCGGGCGCAAGCCGGCCGATCCCGGCCGCGGCCTCGCCGGTCTTGAGCGCCTCGGGCGCACCGAGGTCGTAGAGACCGCGCCCGGCGTGCGTCTCGAGGTAGGTGAGCGGCTTGTCCTTCTGCACCATCCGCCCGAGCACCGCCGCAAGCACGGCGTGCTTGTGCACATCTGCCATGTTCCCCGCGTGATAGCCGTGCTGATAGGACAGCATCAGCCGCGCCCGCGCACGAGGATCTGGAAGTCGGCGACATTCGTCCCCGTCTCGCCGGTCACGAGCAGCGCGCCACCCGCGCGCAGCGCCGGCAGCGAATCGTGGCGCGCAAGATGCGCGGCGGGGTCGAGGCCCGCGGCCACGATCCGCGCGACCGTTCCCGGCCCGACGAGGCCGCCCGCCGCCTCGGTCGGGCCGTCGCGCCCGTCGCTCCCGCCCGAGAGGAAGGCCCAAGGCCCGGCCCAGCCCGCCGCCGCGGCGCCGAGGGCCACGCGCAGCGCCAGTTCCTGGTTGCGCCCGCCCTGCCCCGCAGGCCCCTCGATGCGCACCGTCGTCTCACCGCCCCAGAACCAGACGCCGGCGCCCTGCCCCGCCCCCTCGCGCAGGATCTGCGCCGCGGCCTCGGCAACGTCGCCCTCGAGCGGGCGGGGCGCGCGGTGGACGGGGCCCGCCCCCGCCGGCACCGCCCCCGCCATCGCCGCGAGCGAGAGGGTGTTCGACCCGACGAGGCGCGTCTCGACTTCGTGCAGCGGCGAGAAGGGGGTGTCGGGGTGTTCGAGCACCCCGCGCACTGACGCGGGCACGCGCCCGAGCAGCCCCAGCCGCTCGATCAGCGCGCGCGCCTCGGCCCGCGTGCCGATGGGCGGCATCGTCGGCCCCGAGGCGATCACCGAGAGGTCATCCCCCACCACATCCGACAGCACGAGCGCGCGCACCCGCGCCGGGGCCGCCAGCCGCGCGAGCCCGCCGCCCTTCAGCGTGGAGAGCTGCTGGCGCACGAGGTTCATCGCGCGGATGTCGGCGCCCGAGGCCAGCAGCAGGCGGCTGACCTCGGCCTTGTCGGCGATCGTGATGCCGGGCAGCGGCGCGGGCAAGAGGGCCGACCCCCCGCCGGAGATCAGCGCGATCAGCTCGTCCCCTTCCCCAAGCGCCGCGACCTGCGCCGCGACGGCCTCGGCCGCGGCAAGGCCGCGCGCGTCGGGCACCGGGTGGCCCGCGCGGAGCACCTCGGCGCCGGGAACCTCGCGCGCGGCCCCATCGGTCGTGACGATCAGCGTCTCGACCGGGCCGAGCGCCGCGCGCGCCGCCATTGCCATGGCGCAGGCGGCCTTGCCGACCGCGACGATCAAGCGACGCCCCGCGGGCGGCGGCACATCGGCCAGCGCCGCTTGCACCGCCCGCCCCGGATCGGCCGCTGCCACCCCGGCGGCGAACAGGGCGCGCGCCAGCTCCGCCTCGGGCGTCCCGGTTCCATCCTTTCCGTGCATCAGCACCAACTCCCCACGCCATCAAGTCGGCCCCGATTGCCGCACCTTGCACCGTCGTGTATCACCAAGCTGCTTTCCGAGGACAAGGCATGAGCGACGACAGCTGCGCCGCATTTCCCCCAGAACCGCTTCAAGCGCAGGCCGAACGCGCGGCGGGGTTCCTCAAGGCACTCGCGCATGAAGGGCGGCTGATGATCCTGTGCCACCTCACCTCGGGCGAGAAATCGGTGACCGAACTCGAAACCCTCCTTCACAGCCGTCAGGCCGCCGTCAGCCAGCAGCTCGCCCGCCTGCGCACCGAAGGCCTCGTCGCAAGCCGGCGCGAGGGCAAGGCGATCTATTACTCGATCGGCGACGAGAAGGTGCGCCGGGCGGTCGAGCTCATGTATGATCTCTTCTGCCGCGAGGCGGCGGGCTGAGGGCGCATCAATCCAGCGCGCGGATCAGCACCCGGTCGAACACGCGCAGCACCTGCCCGAGGTCGTGACCCCGCCGCAGCACCTGCCCGTCGGCGCCGATGACGGCATAGAGGCCCTGCCGCAGCCGCAGCGCGGGGCGCTTCTCGATCCGGTAGAGGGGGGTTTCGGCGGCGCGGCGAAAGACGGCGAAGACCGCGACATCGCGCCGGTGGCTGATGGCGTAGTCGCGCCATTCGCCTGCCGCCACCATGCGGCCATAGAGAGAGAGGATCAGCGCAAGTTCGCGCCGGTCGAAGGCGACATCCGCCTCGGACGGACCGGCACCGGGCATGGCCACGAGCATCGTCATGAAAGCATCATAATCATCGCAACGCGCCCCGATCAAGCATGACCCGCGGGGCCGGCGCCCTTGGCAAGCCGGGCGCCCTCGCCTAACCTGCGGAGAAATTCGGAGGGCGCGCGATGTCGATCCATATCGGGGCAAGACCGGGCGAGATCGCCCCCACGGTGCTCATGCCCGGCGATCCCTTGCGCGCCAAATGGGCGGCCGAGACGTTCCTGACCGCGCCGCGCCTCGTCAACGAGGTGCGCGGGATGCTGGGCTTCACCGGCACATGGCGCGGGCATCCGGTCACGATCCACGGCTCGGGCATGGGGATGGCCTCGCTCGCGATCTACGCGACCGAACTGATCCGCGATTTCGGGGCGCGGACGCTCATCCGCATCGGTTCGGCCGGGGCGATGCAGGAGGGGGTGCGATTGCGCGACATCGTGCTGGCGATGACCGCGAGCACCATCTCGAGCCCCTCGCGCGGGATCTTCCGCGAGATGAACTTTGCCCCCTCGGCCGATTTCGGCCTCCTGCTCGCGGCGCACCGGGCGGCCGCCGCGCGGGGCGTGCCGACCCATGCGGGGGGGATCTATTCCTCGGACATCTTCTATGACGAACGCCCCGACCTCAACGCCGAGCTGACCCGCCACGGGGTGCTCGCGGTCGAGATGGAGACGGCAGAGCTTTACACCATCGCGGCGCGCCACCGGGTGCGGGCGCTTGCCGTCCTCACGATCTCCGACCACCTGCTGCGGCCCGAGGCGCTCGGCAGCGCCGAGCGGCAATCCTCATTCGCCGACATGGTCGAGATCGCGCTCGAGGCCGCCTTCGCGGGCTGACCCTCAGCCCGCGCCGTGGCTGCGGTCATAGGGGGCGGGGCGGGGTTCGGCCCAGCCCTCGGGCAACCCCTCGGGGCGCAGCACCTCGACCTCGAGCGGGTGGCAGCGCGCGGCGTCCGAGGAATGCTCCGACCCGCAATCCCCGCCCGGACAGGCCGACAGCGCCCCGATGAGGTCGATCCCGGCCAGGAACTCGAGGTAGTCGCCGGGGCGCACGGGGCTCGCCTTCATGATGTATTGCCCCGTCGCGCGCGAGAACCCCGTGCACATGAAGACGTTCAGCACATCGTGCACATGCGCCTCGGCCGCGTGCAGCGGCAGGCCCGTCTCGGCCGCGAGCGCGCGGGTGAGGTTCGAGTGGCAGCAATGGTGATACTGCCCGCCCCCCGTGAGCAGCGCATGGGTGTAGGGGTCGCAGCGCGTGCCGATGACGTCATGGACCGAGGCGCCGTGTTCGTCGAATCCATACCAGTCGAGCGTGTCGGCCGTGATCGTCGCCATCGGGCGCAGATGGGGCAGCGCCGACCAGAGCCGGTCGCCTGTCGAAAGATGCGTGCCATGAAGCGCGCGCGTCTTGCCCGAAAAGAACCGTTCCGACAGATCGCCCGCAGCCCAGAGGTTCAGATCACCGACCTGCGGCCCCTCGGTGCAACGGATGCGAAAGAGGTGCCCGGCCGGGACGCGGAAGGCGCGCGCCTCGCGCGGGGGAACGGTGATGCGCGCGATGGCGCGCGGCGTGCCGAAGGCCGCGCGCAGCGCCGCGATGTCGGGGGGCGGCACCCCCTCGGGCGGATAGCAGATGACGGGCGCGACGGCGCGGCGGGCGGCGGCATCGGACGGGGCGGGCGTTTCGGGGTGGCGGGGCTTCATGGCCGGCTCCGGGAGAACGGGACGCGACGACCCTGCACCGGGGCCGGGCGCTCGGCAAGCGGCCTTGCGGAGTGGTGCGCGGAATGCGAGATGGGCGCAACAACGCCCCTCGTTCCGGGGCGGCGGAGTGCCTCATGCGTCCGATGCGCGGGATCGGCCTCAAGGTCGTTTCGGTCGTAGTCTTCATCGCCATGGCCTCGCTCATCAAGGCGGTGGACGGGCGCGTGCCGCCGGGCGAGGTCGTCTTCTTCCGCTCGTTCTTCGCGCTGCCGGTGATCCTCGTCTGGCTGACGCTGCGCCGCGAGATGCCGGCCGGGCTGCGCACGCAAAATCCGCTCGGGCATCTCTGGCGTGGTTTCGCGGGCACGATGGCGATGGGGCTCGGCTTTGCGGGGCTTGCCCTACTACCCCTGCCCGAGGTGACGGCGATCGGCTATGCCGCGCCGCTGCTGACCGTCGTCTTCGCGGCCATGTTCCTCGGCGAGCAGGTGCGCGCCTTTCGGCTGATCGCGGTCGTCGTCGGTCTCGCGGGGGTCCTCATCGTGCTCTCGCCCCGCCTCGGGGCCTTCGGCAGCGAGAGCGACGCCGAGGGCGTGCGCGCAACCCTCGGCGCCATTGTCGTGCTGGGGGGCGCGGTCTTCAACGCGCTGGCGCAGGTCTTCGTGCGCAAGCTCGTGGGGACGGAGCGCACCTCGACGATCGTCCTCTACTTCTCCCTCACGGCCTCGGGGCTTGCGCTGCTGACGCTGCCCTTCGGCTGGGTGGTGCCCGATCCGGGGGATGCGGCGCTTCTGATCCTCGCGGGCCTTCTGGGCGGCGTGGGGCAGATTTTCCTGACAGCGAGCTATCGCGAAGCCGATGCCTCGGTTGTCGCCCCCTTCGAATATGTCTCGATCCTCTTTGCCCTCGCGATCGGCTTTGCGGTCTTTGACGAGGTGCCGACGCCCACCATGCTCGCGGGCGCGGGGATCGTGATTGCTGCCGGCATCGCCATCATCTGGCGCGAGCGGCAACTGGGGATCGAGCGGGCGCGCCAGCGGCAGGCGATGACGCCGCAGGGGTGATGCTCTCAAAGCGGTTTCTCTTGACTCGGGAACAGAGCGCGCCCACCTATGGCGCGCCGGCGGCCGCTCCGAGCGTGCGCACCGCGCTTCAAGGACGGACCGCACGACGATGTCGCCTGCCCTGATTGCCGCCCTGCCCTTTCTCGGGGCACTGCTGCCCGGACTGATGATCCGTGCAGGCCGCACGACCTGCGCCATCGCGACCGGATCGGTGACTGCGCTCGCGCTGCTCGGCCTTCTCCTCCATGCACCGGCGGTGATCGGCGGCGAGGTCATCGTCGCCCGGTTCGAGTGGCTGCCCGCGCTCGGCCTCAACGCCAACTTCATGCTCGACGGGCTGGGGCTGCTCTTTGCCGGGCTGATCCTCGGGATCGGCCTCCTGATCATCCTCTATGCGCGCTTCTACCTCTCGCCCGAGGATCCGATGGGGCAGTTCTATACCTACCTCATGCTCTTCCAGGGCGCGATGGTGGGGATCGTGCTGTCGGACAACATCCTGCTCCTGCTGATCTTCTGGGAACTGACCTCACTCTCGTCCTTCCTGCTCATCGGCTACTGGAAGCACCTGCCCGAGGGGCGGCAGGGCGCGCGCATGGCGCTGACCGTGACCGGCATGGGGGGCCTTGCGATGATCGCGGGGATGCTCATCCTCGGCAACATCGCGGGCAGCTACGATCTGAGCGTGATCCTGACCAAGGGCGCCGAGATCCGCGCCTCGGAGTGGTATCTGCCGGCGCTGATCCTGATCCTCGCGGGGTGCTTCACCAAGTCGGCGCAGTTCCCCTTCCACTTCTGGCTGCCGCACGCGATGGCCGCGCCCACGCCCGTCTCGGCCTATCTGCACTCGGCGACGATGGTGAAGGCGGGGCTGTTCCTGATGGCGCGGATGTGGCCGGTGCTGTCGGGCACGCCCGAATGGTTCTACATCGTCGCGACGACGGGCCTGATCACGATGCTGATCGGCGCGACGATCGCGCTCTTCAAGGACGATCTGAAGGCGGTGCTGGCCTTCTCGACGGTCTCGCACCTTGGCCTTGTCACGATGCTGCTGGGCCTCGGGACGAAGGCCGCGGCGATCGTCGCGGTCTTTCACATCATCAACCACGCAAGCTTCAAGGCTGCCCTCTTCATGGCCGCGGGCATCGTCGATCACGAGGCGCATACCCGCGACATCCGCCGCCTCGGCGGGTTGCGCCGCCTGATGCCCGTGACCTTCGCGATCACCCTCGTGGCCGCGCTCTCGATGGCGGGGATCCCGCCCCTGAACGGCTTCCTCTCGAAGGAGATGATGCTCGAAGAGGCGCTCCATACCCCCTGGGCGGGCATAGATTGGGTGTTCCCGGTGCTGGTCGTGTCGGCGGCGCTCCTGTCGGTGGGGTATTCGCTGCGCCTCATCGTGCATGTATTCCTGGGGCCCGAGCGGTCGGACTATCCCCACCACCCGCATGATCCGGGATTCGGGATGTGGGCGGCGCCGGCGTTCCTCGCGGTGCTGGTGGTGCTGATCGGGCTTTTCCCGATGACCGTCGCGGGCGATCTGGTCGCGGCGACGGCGCGCGCGGTCACCGGAGAGGCGGTCGAGGTCAAGATCTATCACTGGCACGGGCTGACGGCGGCGCTCTATGCTTCTGTCGCGGCAGTGGCGTGCGGGGCCGTGGCGCTCTGGTTGCACGGGCCGTTGAGCAGGCTGTGGCTTGCAACCCCACGCCCCGAGGCCAAGGCCATCTTCGATGCGCTCGTGGCGGCCGCGGCGCGCATCGCACGCGGGCTGACCGATGGCCTGCACGACGGCGCACTGAGCCGCTATCTGGCGGTCTTCACCGTCGGAGTGCTGGCGCTCGGTGTCTGGGCCTTCGCGGGCGGAACCCACACGCCCGGAGCGCGCGCGCCACTCGAGGCCGGTGTCATGTCCTGGGCAGCCTGGTTTCTGCTTGTGGCCTGCTCGGTCCTTGTGGCCTTCATGCACCGCGCGCGGATCGTGGCACTCGTGCTGATCGGGGTCGTGGGCCTCACGGTCTCGCTCGGGTTCGTCTATCTCTCGGCACCCGACCTCGCGCTCACGCAGATCTCGGTCGAGGTGGTGACGATCATCCTGCTTCTCCTCGCGCTGAAC